>JANPEU010000390.1:0-1626 GCA_031423175.1 Bacteroidota bacterium | reverse complement strand
TCAATGGTTTCTTTTATTTTTTTTATTGGTAAAGAATCGCCAATCATTTCTTGTACTTTACCTATTCGCCGTTTTAATGTTTTTGTTTCTGTTACAAGCGTATTTCGATCGAGTGCATTCCGGATTGTAATTAATAAACGATTCAGGTCGGGTGGTTTGGCAATAAAATCAAATGCCCCTTTTTTTACCGCTTCAACTGCTGTTTCAATATTGCCATGACCAGAAATCATAATGATCGGAATATCAGAATTGGCTTCCGTTGCTTTTTGGAGAAATTCAATGCCATCCATCCTTGGCATCTTAATATCGCAGAGAACGATATCATAATTCTTTTCCTTAAATTTTTTCAAGCCTTCTTCACCATCACCAGCTTCATCAATTTTATATCCTTCAAAAGATAAAATTTCAGAAAGTGTTTTGCGAATTGCTTTTTCATCTTCGATTATTAGTATATCAGGCATGTAAAATATTTAGGTTTGTAAAAATAAGGAAGATGACCGATGTCGGAAGCTGAATAGAATTTGTATGGAGAATCTTTCATTATAAGGAGTCTCTATACAAAAGATGATCGGTTGAATTACTAGTTTTACAAAAAAAGAAATTCACTATTCACCATTCTCTACTTCACCATATACATCACATCTTTTACCAGCTTCACAGTTCTTGAAACATCTGGCAATGCGAGAGCTACAAGATTGGGGGCATAATGCAAAGGCGCATCTGCAGCGGTAATGCGACGGATGGGTGCATCCAGATAATCGAACCCTTCTTTTTGAATTTGATAGGTAATTTCGGAAGAGATTGATGCGAAAGGCCATTGTTCTTCTACAATTACTAAGCGATTTGTTTTCTTTACACTTTCCAAAATTGTCATCCAGTCTAAAGGTCGGATAGTTCTCAGATCAATCACTTCTGCGCTAATGCCTTCTTTTTCCAATTCACTTGCCGCACCCAATGCAACCTTCATCATTTTATTATACGATACAATCGTTACATCTCGTCCCGGTCTTTTAATATCTGCTTTACCAAGCGGTATATAATATTCTTCGTCGGGTAAATCACTTTTATCCCCATAGCCAGATTCACTTTCCATAAAAATTACCGGGTCTTCTTCATAGCGAATAGCTTGTTTCAATAATCCTTTGGCATCATAACCATTACTGGGTGATACCACTTTTATTCCCGGAATGTTAGCATAATAACTTTCGAAAGCTGTTGAATGTTGAGCACCTAATTGACCAGCCGATCCACCCGGTCCACGAAAAACAATAGGACAAGATATTTGCCCGCCACTCATCGCTAACATTTTAGAGGCTGTGTTGAGTATTTGATCCAAAGCAAGAACTGCAAAGTTCCAGGTCATAAATTCTACAACAGGACGCAAACCTTTTTGGGCTGCGCCTACTGCAACAGCGGTAAAACCTAATTCAGAAATTGGTGTATCAATTACCCGCTTGGGCCCAAACTCTGCAAGCATTCCCTGGCTTACTTTATAAGCACCATTATATTCAGCTACTTCTTCGCCCATTAAAAAAACACGGTCATCACGTCTCATCTCCTCTACCATTGCCTCACGAAGTGCTTCCCGAAGTGCTATTGATCTTGCCATAGTCCTTATTTTTTTTA
>JANPEU010000389.1:0-4123 GCA_031423175.1 Bacteroidota bacterium | reverse complement strand
TTAATTTTTAATTTTTTCCTTAACAAAATTTGTTGCCTTTGCCACGAAATCCCCGGGAATCAAATTAACCGTTTTTGGGTATTTTTTTTTTTTTAATGCTATTTGTCATTCCGAGACTCTTCGAGGAATCTTGTATTTTTTGGGAACCGTTTCATACTTTGATGTTTTTTTGGGTAACCAGCTTTTGTACCTTGATTGAACTTTACTTGCGACAGTTTATGCCGATACTTCGGTACTCCGTTCATCGTTCTGTTCGTTATTCAACATTGCGGTTACGTGTTTATAATCTTATACTTTCACTTACATCTTCGTATTTTTATACAACTATGGAATGTTTCTGGATAATACTTGGAATAGTTTTATGCATCGTGGCTATACTTGGCAGCTTGCTTCCGCTTTTGCCTGGCCCGCCAGTTGCTTTTATTGGGTTGCTTATACAACAATTGAGAGATCCAAATCCTTTTGATACAAAAACGATTTTAATTTTTGCAGGAGCAGTTGTTATTTCTCTTGTACTGGATTTTATGATTCCAATATGGGGAACAAAAAAATTTGGAGGCACCAAATACGGAGTATGGGGCTGTACACTTGGATTTCTTGCTGCTTTTTGGATGGGGCCATGGGGTGTAATCATCGGGCCATTTGCAGGCGCCTTTGTTGGAGAAATGATAGCCGGGCAGGATTCAAAAAAATCATTCAAGGCTGCCATGGGTTCCTTTGTTGGTTTTCTATTGGGTTCTTTTTTAAAACTGGTAGTTTGTTTTTTTATGCTCTTTTATATTATAAAAAGCATTTAGCAAGATTCAATATCTCTTCCATAATTTTCTAACTTAGCTTTAATAATCATATTCGAAATATATGGCTAACACAATTGCCCAAAAATTAAAAATAAAATCCGGGGATGCACTACTTACATTAAATACACCATCTAATTTTAAAAAAGGATTGGAAGGATTGCCCACTGGTGTAACAATCACCGGCTCTGGAAAAGATTATAACCAGGTGCATTGGTTTGTAATGAACCGGGCACAAATGGAAAAAGAAATGAGTAAAGTAATGAAATTGGTAAAGCCTGAAGTAATTGTATGGGTTTATTATCCAAAAGGTACTTCCAGCTTGCAAACAGATCTGAACAGGGATAAAGGATGGGATTGTTTATTGTCAGAAGGAGATAAACTCACCTGGATAAATTTGATTTCTTTTGATGATACATGGAGCACATTTGGTTTTCGTGCAAAAACAGAAGCTGATAAAAAGAAAGAAGCTAAACCAAAAGAAGAAAGAGAAATATTTAAATGGATAAATCCAAAAACAAAAATAATAAAACTGCCGGATGATTTAGCTGCAGCATTAAAGAAGAATAAAAAAGAGGCAGGATATTTTGATGTGCTTTCATTTACCAATAAAAAAGAATTCATCGAATGGATAGTAACCGCCAAACGTAAAGAAACCAGAACAGAAAGACTGAATGGTACCCTGGAGCGGTTAAGCAAACAATGGAAGAACCCAAGGAATTTGTAGTATGAAAAGAGTAAAACGAACAAACAGCGATGATAAAGATTTCAAAGCCCTGATTGCTCAATTGGATAAAGACCTCTCGGGCAGATATGGTATTAAACAATTAGAATACGACCAATTTAATGTAATTGAAAACCTGGAAACAGTTGTAGTTGTTTATAACGATAATGTACCAATAGGATGTGGATGCTTCAAAAAATTTGACAACCATACAGTGGAAATAAAAAGAATGTTTGTTTCGGCAAATGAAAGAGGAAAAGGAATCGGTGCTTTGATAATGATAGAATTGGAAAAATGGGCAGTTGAATCAGGTTTCAAAAACTTGGTGCTGGAAACCGGTACGGAACAACCGGAAGCGGTTCACCTCTACAAAAAGCTGGGATTTAATATAATTCCTTGTTACGGACCATATATCGGGAATGAAGAATTCAGTATCTGCATGAAAAAAAGTATAAATTAGAGGAACAATAAATGCAACTCACCACTGAGATATATCAACGGATTGTATCTGCTAAAGTTTACATAGATGACAACTACCAGAAATCTATCAATCTGGAGCAGATATCTCAGAAAGCTTTTTTATCCCGTTTTCATTTTCATCGGTTGTTCCGACGTATATATCAAAAGACGCCGCTTGAGTACATTACAAAAAAGCGTATTGATAAAGCAAAAATGCTTTTATCTGAAAATAAGCTCGTATCAGAAGTATGTAATGAAGTAGGTTTTGAAAGTATTGGTACTTTCAGCAACCTGTTTAAAAAAGAAATCGGCTTCCCTCCTACCTATTACCGCAATATGGCATGGTTAAAAAAACAGCAAGCTAAAGAACAACATAAAAAATTTATACCGGGTTGTTTTATTGATTCATACGGATTGGATAAAATTTAATTGATAAAAAAGCAAGATTAAATAAAGGGGCTTCACAGTTCCAGCTTATTTTTATTTTCTAAAATAAAAACTATGGTTAAAAGATTTTCTCACACTACACTTTATGTAAATGACCAGGACAAAGCCTATGACTTTTATGTAAACATACTGGGCTTTAAAGTACATACAGATGCAACAATGCCCAACGGATTCCGATGGCTTACTGTTACAGCACCAGAAGCTCCTGAACTTGAAATAGTATTAATGCCTGCCCTGCATGAAAGCATGAAAAAAAGTGAAAAAATGCCGGAAGGGTTTGACCAGGAGACTATGGATGCATTCAAGCTTTTATTGGAAAAAGGCGTATTGGGTACCGGAGTTCTGGAAACACCTGACTGTAATGCTACTTACCAGGAATTAAAAGCAAAGGGAGTAAAGTTCAGGGGCGAGCCTAAAGAACAGTTTTATGGAATTGAAGCGGTAATGTATGATGGATGCGGAAACTGGTTTAGCCTTACCCAACCAAGGGAAATGCCCGCTGGTGGATAACTGAAAGAAAGTGTTTATTACCTGGAAGTTTAGCGTACTTAAATAAAACTTCAGTAAACTTTAGCAATGCCATACTATAAAGTGTGGCATTGCTGTTATAATTTGCTGAAAAGAATTACGAACCGATGAACGGAGTACCAAAGTACCGGCATAAACTGTCGCAACAAAAGTTTAATACTTGCATTACAGTCCGTATGATGAAATTAATTTTCTTCTTTTTTTTCAGCAGCGGTTTCTATTCATGCTCCTCAAAAATTAATCCGGGTAAACCAAATCTCAAAAACACAAATTTTAAATTGGATTCGTTGCCAGAATCTCAAATCAATATTCCGGTTACGATTAATCTGAAACCGCTTTATTCTTTTGCTGAAAAAAGTGTTGACACTGTTTTTACATCTTATAATTATCCCAATGATTGGATTCAGGAAGGATGTGATACCCGGTATAAATATTTTTTTAGAAGAAGCAAATTGCAGTTAAATGCCATCGGGAATAAAATGCAATTGGGTTTCACAGGGTTTTATAAAATAACAGGTAGTACCAGAGTTTGTGTTGCCGGCAAGGCTATTACTCCCTGGACGCCACCTTGCAGGTGTGGCTTTAATGAAGATGAAAGACGTGTAAATGTTTTATTTACTAATACTCTGAATGTAACGCCGGATTATAAAATAAAACTGGTCATCAAAAGAGAAGAACCTATTCCACAGGATAAATGCGAAGTATGTTTCTGGGGACAAGACATTACCAATATTGTAATGAAGGGGTTGAAAGAGGAATTAGATACTGCAAAGGCAGCAATTGAAAAAAACTATAGCACCATTGATATAAAACCGAAAATGCAAATGGTATGGAATGAGCTGAATAAAGTCTATAGTTTACCCGGACTGGGTTTTTTAAAAATCAACCCACAGCGAATGCAGATAAATAATTTATATGCTGAAGCCGATTCGCTTAAAATATTTCTTGGTTTATCAGCTAAGCCGGTAGTAAGTTTTGAAAAGCCTGCTGAAATAATTTCTGATGTGCCGTATATGAACCCGGTTGGGAACTATAGTGGCTTTACTATTTTCTTAGATGCAGTTTTAAACTATGATTCACTCAACAACCTGTTAAATGATAATATTGCCGGCAGGCAATTTGAGATAGATAAAGGACCGATTAAGAAAAATTTTAGAATAAAAAAGTGTAC
>JANPEU010000388.1:0-2460 GCA_031423175.1 Bacteroidota bacterium | reverse complement strand
GTTGTGAGATTATTAATAACTGGTTATTATATTTGTCATTCACCCAAGGCTAGTAAGTTACATGTTCAATCTTATTTTATTTGGTCCGCCGGGAAGCGGTAAGGGCACCCAGTCAGATAACCTGGTGGCGAAATATAAATTGGTTCATTTATCAACTGGTAATTTGCTGCGTAGCGAAATAACTGAAAAAACGCCATTGGGTATGGAAGCCCGGCAATTTATTGATAAAGGCAGATTGGTGCCTGATGAAGTAGTAATTGGGATGGTGGATTCTTTTTTTGATAAGCATACGGATGCGAATGGATTTTTATTTGATGGGTTTCCCCGTACATCGGCACAAGCAATAGCTTTGGATAAATTGCTGGCATTAAAGAAAACAGAAATTTCTGCCGTGCTATCATTAGAAGTAAATGAAGAAGAATTAGTGCAACGATTATTGAACCGTGGTAAAACATCCGGGAGAAGTGATGATACCGATGAAGAGGTTATTCGGAAACGGTTTGAAGTGTATCTTAAAGAAACCAGCCCCGTGGCTGAACATTATAAAAAAGCTGGAAAATTTAAAGTGATTGCCGGCGAGGGAACCGTGGATGAGATATTTGAAAGATTATCTGCGGCTATTCATAAAAAAATAAAATAAAAATTTCAGCTTTAATTATGTTTTGCTCTGCCGCTGGTAGAGCTTTTTTGTTTTGTTGATAATGTTTGTTGTAAACTTGCATCGATTATTGCATACACATGAGCCTTGAAAAAGAAAATTTTTTGCGTACTAAATTTATCCCTTTGCTTCAAAGGATAGATCCCACTAGTACCGGCAAATGGGGTAAAATGAATTTACAGCAGATGATAGAACATTTTGCAGATGTAATGATGATAGCTTCGGGTAAAATAAAATTGCAAACGGTTACTCCTTCCTACAAACTTCCGGCTTATAAAGAATTTTTGCTGAGTGAAAAACGATTTAAACAAAATACACAAAGCCCCGTATTACCAGCTGAACCGCCACCATTACGCAGGAATACAACACAGGCTGCCATCGGAAAACTCAAGGAAGAGTTAATTGTTTTTTTCGAAAATTTTGATAAAAACCCTGAATTGAAAACGGCGAACCCGGTTTTTGGTGAATTGGACTTTGCTGAGAATATTCAGTTACTTTATAAACATGCCTTACATCACCTGAACCAATTTGGTGTAGAAGTTATTTAATTTCAAGGAAGACTATTTTACGGGCTTTCATTTTTGAAAGCTCTTTTTATTTTCGGCTACCTTTACAAAAACACTTGCATGCCGCATGAATAAATTAGAAAATTATATTTCCGGAAAATGGGTAATAGGTGATGGGGAAGGCCAATTATTATATAATGCAGTAACGGGTCAGCCCATTGCAACCACTTCAACAAAGGGGTTGGACTTTAAATCAATGACTGAATATGCAAGAGCAGTTGGCAATCCTGCTTTGCGAAAAATGACTTTTCATGCACGGGGAAATATGTTGAAAGCTCTTGCATTGCATTTACGAAATCACCTGGAGAAGTTTTATAAAATAAGTTATCAGACCGGCGCAACGAAAGCGGATAGCTGGGTAGATATAGAAGGCGGGATTGGAAATTTATTTGCCAATGCATCACTACGCCGAAAATTTCCGGATGAAGTTTTTTGTATTGATGGGGAAAGTCATAACCTTGGCAAGAACAATACATTTATGGGTACACATATTCTTGTTCCCAAAGAAGGCGTTGCTATTCATATCAATGCTTTTAATTTTCCGGTATGGGGCATGTTGGAAAAGATAGCAGTGAATTTATTAGCCGGTATGCCCTGTATTGTAAAACCGGCATCTATTACTTCTTATTTAACCGAAGCAGTAGTAAAAGAAATAATTGCATCAAAAATTTTACCTGAAGGTTCCTTGCAATTAATCTGCGGAAGTGCAGGAGATTTACTGGATCATGTTACATCGCAGGATGTAATAACGTTTACCGGTAGTGCATCTACCGGATTGATGTTAAAACAAAATGCAAACATCTTACGAGAGAATGTTCCGTTTACAATGGAAGCAGACTCACTTAACTGTATTGTGTTGGGAGAAGATGTAACACCTGATAAACCTGAATGGGAAATTTTTGTAAAAGAAGTAAGAAAAGAAATGACACTGAAAGCAGGTCAGCGGTGTACAGGCATCCGTAGAATATTTGTACCCTCATCTAAAATGGAAGATTTATGGAAAGCAATTTCTAAAGCTTTATCACAAACTGTAATTGGAAATCCCCTGAATGAAAAAGTGAGAATGGGAAGTTTGGCCGGAGAAACTCAACGCAAAGAAGTTAGAGAGCAAGTACAGAAATTATTAGCATCATCACAAATTATTTATGGTTCGTTGGACAGTGTCGAATTAATTGATGCAGATGTAAAAAAAGGGGCATTCATCTCTCCGGTTTTGTTAATGAATGAAAAACCCTT
>JANPEU010000387.1:0-3186 GCA_031423175.1 Bacteroidota bacterium | reverse complement strand
TAGCATTGAGTATGGAAATGTTTGAAACTGATGGGCAGTTGGGGCTTAATGAATATTTAGCAGGGCAAATAGATGAAAGCCGTTTTTCGAAAGATGTAAGACTGTGGAGTAATTATAAAGACTACAGGCCGATGATTGAATATGCCAAACAAAATAAATTAAAAGTTATTGCAGCGAATCCACCACGCAGGTATGTAACCATGGTAAGCCGTAGGGGAATGAGTTCATTAGACAGCTTATCAGATGAAGCTAAGAAATTTTTACCTAAACTTCCTTACGATACATTAACCGGACGCTACCGGGAAAAATTTTTTGAAATAATGAAAGGAAGTCCCGGTGGTGAGAACCCGAGAGTTTATCATAGCCAGAGCCTATGGGATGCAGGCATGGGTAATAGTATTTATAAATTTTTAAAAAAGAACAAAGGAAAAAAGATTTTTCACTGTGTAGGCGGATTTCATACAGAAGAAAAACTGGGCACGGCTGCCCAGTTACTTATGAGAAATAAGAAATTGAAAATCCTGAACATTGCGAGTTTCAGTGATAAATCATTTTCAAACCCCGATTGGGAAAAAGAAAGTTACCGCGGTGACTATATTATTATTACCAACCCGGATTTGAAAAAGACCTATTGATCGAAAGCTGCCTGGTCTGGCTTTTTATTGCAGAAAGCAAAGTGCAAATAAAATCACCAAATCACAACTCTATCTTCTTTTTTTCGATACATCTTATTTTTCTCTGTAACATTGAAAGCCTTGTAAAACGGTTCAAAATTAGAAAGCCCTGCATTAATACGATATATTATCGGGGAATGAGTACTTCTGTACGGCAATGTAATATTTATTGGGTGTGACATCACCCTGCTTCTCCGGGCCAAATTGAGAAAGAAACGCTGGTCTGGAGTAAATCCATCAATCAGTGCGTTTCCCTGTCCCTGTTTTGTCATTTTAAAAGCTTCATATGCAAGAATAATTGCACCAAGGTCAGCAAGATTTTCATTCATTGTAAGGCTCCCATTTAAGTGCTGTATCGTATCAACTACATTATAATATTGATTAAACTGCTGAACCAATTTCGCTGTGCGGATTTTAAAATTTTCATCATCCGATATTTGCCACCAATTTTTAAGATTCCCATTCGCATCATATTTACGACCATAATCATCAAAGCCATGTGTTATTTCATGCCCTATCAAGGCGCCAATTCCAGCATAGTTTATGGCATCATCGGCATTCATATCGAAATGAGGAAACTGGAACATTGCCGCAGGTACATCAATTGAATTAAATGTTTGCCTGTACGAGCCTCCAATTACAGTAAGTGGTAAAAGCCATTGTGTTTTATCAACCGGTTTATCAATTTTACTTATCATTTCCAAATAATCATACCGTGCAATATTTTGTATGTTAAAAAAATAATTCTTGCTGCTAACAGTAATAGCATCATAATTCTTCCATTTGTCCGGATAACCAATATTTTTTCTGATTCCATAAAGTTTTCTCAAAGCCATCTGCCGGGTACTGTCACTCATCCAGCTCAATTTTTGAATACGGTCAGCAAATGCTTTTTGAATATTGTTTAGAATGCTGTCAACTCTTTTTTTCATAGCTGGAGTAACAAATTCTTTCACATATAACTCCCCTACCAAACCTTTCAGTGCATTACAGGTAAACCATCCTGCTGATTCTTTACGTGGACCTATGTCCAAACCACCTCTCATTACTTTGATATATGCTCTTTTGGCCGTTTCAAAATCATTGCTTAAATGATATGCTGTTCTGTATATATAGTCAAATTGCAATTTTGCTTTCCATACATCCAAAGGTTCACTTCGCAACAGTTCGTTTAATATTTTAAAATATGTTGGACGGGTGATATTGATACTGTCTGTCTGTATACCCATTATACTAAAAAGTTTTTTCCACTCAATGGATGGAGCTAGTTTTTCAGCATCAGCAACAGACATTTTGTTATACCTGAACTGAGAATCACCTTGTTTTGATGCTTCCTCAAGTAACCCAGCTAGTTTCGATTCTAATTGTAAAACCATAGTAGCTTTCGCTATTGCTGCTTCAGGTTTATCGCCTATTAATTGAAAAAAATTAATAGCCATTTTTAGCAGAGCATCTCTTAGTCTAACGGCACTACTATCTTTTCGTATATAAGACCCATTATCAAAGAAAGTCCTACCTCCAGAGGAAAATCCTACAATATTTATATTGCTTTTCTTATCATCTGGTGCTACAAAAAAACCTAATAATTTATCATCGCCATAAGTACACAATTTCGCTGTAATAGCTAAAATGTCTTTATAATTTTGGGAGGCGTCAATTTTTTTCAGTACCGGCTCGATGGGCTTATAGGATAAGGTATTGATAGCTGCTGTATCCATATAACTCCGGTACAAGTCTCCCGCTTTTTGCTCCGATGAACCTTTTGGATATTGCTTCTTTACAATTTTCTCAAGCATCAAATCTACCCTGCTATCCATATCAATATTAGTTTGTACGGTTTCATCTGGAATTTTTGTTCGTTTAATCCAGCTTCCATTAACATAATGGTAAAAGTCATCACCCGGATGAATACTGGTGTCAATGGCTGCAAAATCAATGAATGACTTTTTCTGCGCTGCTACATTAAAAGGAATCGTTATTGCTGTAGTAACAACAATTAGAAATAAAATGACTAGTTTTTTCATACGAAGAAAAGCAGAAGTGCTTAGTAATATACAATATTAAACCACAAGAGAGGTTAATAAATTTGAATACATGCTATCACTATTTGATCACAACCTCAGTTTTACTCCCCCATTCACCACAAGCCCATCCAGCGGCGCATAAATATCCCTGAATACTGGATTAGAAATTGAGCCGGTAAAAATAGATTCAAATTTTGTCTGTCTTGTATCCGTAAAATTTTCAAAATTTATATACAATGAAAATTTCTCCAAGAGTTTTTCAACCATAAACCCGGTAATCCAGTAAGATCTTCCGGTAGTGTTATCACTCAATTGTTGTTTGCTGAAATAATAAGCTTCCAAACCAATTTTCCATTTTTCCTCCACTTCGTAGAGTAACACATTATTCAACCTGTGTGTTGGAGTAAGAAAGTTTTTTGTCTTCGAGCTTCCTTCATGCAAATACGCATCAGTGTATGTATAACCGACAAATAATTTAAAGTCCTTAT
>JANPEU010000386.1:0-12373 GCA_031423175.1 Bacteroidota bacterium | reverse complement strand
AATGTGGAAGAAATAGATCAGGATGTTTTGCAAAAACATCTTACAACAAGCGGCTTTCCCGACCCGGAATTGATGATAAGAACCAGCGGCGAATATCGCATCAGCAATTTCTTATTGTACCAGTTGGCTTATGCCGAACTCTATTTTACCAATGTTCGCTGGCCCGATTTCAGAAAAGAAAATCTTTATGAAGCCATTCTCGACTATCAAAACAGGGAAAGGAGGTTTGGGAAAACAAGTGAGCAGATGGTTTCGGAGTAATTGGGAACCTGCCTGCCGGTAGGCTGGTTTGGAATTAGGTTTTAAGTTTCAGTTTGCCTTTCAATTTTGTAAAAAAGTAAGAAACTATAAACTTTATTAGGCTTATTCTAATTTACCCATAGATTTCTTTGACTCCATGACCCAATGACTGATTTTAACCCCTACTTTCCACTCGCCTCTTACTATTCTCTATTTCTTTAACAAAGACTTCAACTTTTTCCCGTTATTTTGCCGCCTGAACTAAAATTGAGCCCGACCAAATAAGCTCAAACCAGAACATATTATCATGCAAAAATTTTTACTTAGAATCTGCTTTTTATTTACGGCTATTATTTCTACTTGTCCACAAATATTTGCTCAGGATACGGCAACTTCTGTAGATGTAACCTTACTCAACTGGCCAACACAGAAAATAGCCCGTGAATATACCATTGCCGATATTACAGTTACCGGCATACGTTTTCTCGATACTTCAATTGTAGTATCTATTTCTGCGTTACAGCCCGGCGATAAATTTATTCATCCGGGCAACGATCTTTTTGCAAAAACAATTGCTAACCTCTGGAGGCAAAAACTTTTTTCAGATGTAAAAATTTTTATTACAAAAATTGTTGATGATAAGGTTTCGATAGAAATAAATCTTACAGAACGTCCGCGTCTTGGAAATTTTAAATTTCATGGTATCTCAAAGTCAGAGATTGAAGATCTGTTGGGCAAAGTTCAGTTGGCAAAACAAACCATGATTACGGAGGAAACCAGGCAAAGGATTAAAGAGCAATCCATAAAATTTTTTAAAGAAAAAGGATTTAATAATACGACTGTAACAATTGTTGAATTACCGGATACTTCTTTTTCAAACTCCAACTCACTTGATATTTATATAGAAAAAGGTTCAAAGATTAAAGTTGACAACATTAATATTTTTGGCAATACATCAGTTGAAGAACTGAAATTGAAAAAAAAATTTAAGGGTACTAAGGAAATGACGAAGTTCACGTTGTATCCTTCCAAAGCGGTAAGCCCCTATGGGAAGAAAAAAATTCCAACTTTTAGTGAGTATATAAAATCGGCGGGCTATTTGTCAATTTCTAAAACAAAAAATTTCCTGGATCCTTATTTCCGGTTTAAATTATTTAGCTCTGCAAAATTTGATGCTAAAAAATCTGATGAGGATAAAGAAAAATTATTGGAATACTACAATTCCATCGGTCATCGGGATGCGCAGATTGTTTCCGATACGCAGTATGCCACCAAGAAAGGAAATGTAAACGTGGATATTAAATTGGAGGAAGGACGCAAATACTATTTCGGAAATATTGTTTGGAAAGGAAATGCCAAGTACAGCGATTCTATTTTAAATCTTATTCTCAATATCAGCAAAGGCGATATTTATAATATAGACATTTTAAATAAGCGATTGGGTAAGCAACTTTCGCAGGATGCAAATGACATCAGCAGCTTATATATGGATGATGGGTATTTGTTTTTTCAAACAGATATTGTAGAAACAGCTGTTTACAACGATACTATCGATCATGAAATAAGAATTATAGAAGGTTCGCAGGCAAGAATAAAAAATATTACGATTGCCGGCAACGATCGTACAAAAGACCATGTTATTCGCCGGGAATTACGTACCAAGCCAGGCGATCTTTTTAGCCGTCAGGATTTAATACGTTCTCAACGTGAGTTAGGTGCATTAAATTTTTTCAATCAGGAAACAATTAACCCGGGAGTGGTGCCGAATGCAGCTGATGGTACCGTGGATATTAATTGGAAGCTGGAAGAAAAATCAAGCGATCAGTTGGAGTTGTCTGCAGGTTGGGGTGGCAATTTTGGATTGACGGGTACCTTGGGAGTATCCTTCAATAATTTTTCCATTAAAAACATTCTTAAGAGATCTGCATGGGATCCATTACCGCAGGGCGATGGTCAAAAACTAAGTATCCGCTATCAATCAAACGGAACTATTTTCAGATCGTATAATTTTTCTTTTACAGAACCCTGGCTTGGGGGTAAAAAAAGAAATTCATTGACACTTGCTTACAATGCAAGTAAATATTCAAATGGCTTCGATTACCAAACTGGAAGAATTGATAAACAACGGTCCGATACCAATTATTTAAAAACAAATGGCATTACCATTTCATTGGGCAAGCAATTAACCTGGCCCGATGATTATTTCAGCCTGGTATATTCTTTTAGTTATGTACAATACAAACTCAGAAACTATCCAATCTTCCAGGGATTAAAAGACGGAACATCTAATAATATCAGTTTTAAAATAGGATTGCAACGTTCATCTGTATTCGATCCTATTTTTCCCAGAAGTGGATCTACTATGGCCGTTAGCGTACAGTTTACACCACCCTATTCTGCTTTCAATAAAGATTTAGCTACATCTAGTAATCCATATAAAACACCCGAGTATCACAAATGGCGTTTTAACGGCGAGTGGTTTGTACCAATCGGTAGGGCATTGGGTGCAGAAAAAAATCGTCAGTTTGTTTTACGTATGGCAGCAAAGTATGGTTTTATGGGTCGCTACAGCCGCAAGCTTGATTACTCTCCATTCGAACGTTTTCAAGTGGGTGATGCGGGGCTTACAAATAATTTCGGATTGCTTGGATTTGATATAATTGCACACCGAGGTTATCCGGTATATGAATCATCTGACCCATCAATAAATCCGGATCAGCAGCAGGCGCAAAAACACTTTACTATATTCAATAAATATACTTTAGAGATGCGTTACCCGTTGGTAACAAATCCCAGCAGTACAATTTATGGCTTAACATTTTTTGAAGCAGCAAATGGCTGGTATAATTTCAAAGATTATAACCCATTCCGTTTACGCCGTAGCATCGGTGTAGGTATGCGGTTTTATTTACCGATGTTCGGATTGCTTGGTTTCGACTATGGGGTTGGATTGGATGTGATACCCGGTAGTAATACCAAGCGTAACCGATTTACATTTATGTTAGGCTTTGAACCGGAATAGTTTTTTGTGTACCCAGCAGTTGTATTTCTATTTTATCTTCTGTTGCGTCGCACTCTTTTACGTTCTGTAATTCTATTGAACAAATGACCAAGCAACTTTTATGATTAATATCGGTCTTCATAATTAATAAATATTCCTGCCCCCCTTTCCCGAAATTATAGGGACAAGTAGGGGATGGGTGTTAAACTTATCATCATGAAAAAAATAATTCTTGCTTTTTGTTTCGCAGCTGCATCATGCATTGCAGTAAGTGCACAGAAATATGCAATAATTGATACCCGGTATATTCTGGATAAAATGCCAGATTATAAAACGGCACAAGCACAGTTAGATGAAACAGCGGCTCAATGGCAGAAAGATATAGATGCCATGCAGACCAATTTGGACAAAATGTATGTGGACTTTGATGCAGAAAAAGTAATGCTAAGTGATGAATTAAAGAAAAAAAGAGAAGACCAGCTTTTTTTTAAGGAAAAAGAATTGAGGGATCTGCAGCGCAAACGTTTTGGTTTTGAAGGTGATCTGTTTAAAAAAAGACAGGAATTAATCAAACCCATACAGGACAAAGTTTACAATGCTGTACAAAAAATGGCAGTTAGCCGGGGTTATGATTTTGTCTTAGATAAAAGTGAAGGAATTACCATTATATTTGCCGACCCAAAATTGGACAAGAGTGAAGATGTGCTGAAAGATTTGGGAGTAAAATAAGGGGTGTTAAAAAAAATAAATCAAGCAACTAAATCCTTTCAACGGGAATCTTAATAAGTAAATACAAAAAACAGAAATGAAAAAAATTTTTACAGTAATGATGGTGGCACTCGGACTTGTAGCAGGTACCGTACATGCACAAACAAAAATCGGTTATATCAGTATTGATAATATGGTTGGCTTGATGCCCGAAGCTGAAAAAGCAGATTCTTTGCTTAAGCGGTATCAGCAAGATTCTTTAAATCCACAGTTGGCTTTGGATTTACAGAACTATCAATACAAAGACAGTATTATGAAATCACCCGATACATTAAGAATGCCACAGCAGATTAAAGATGAAAATCGGAAATCATTAGCAGAGTCTGCATACCGGATTAATAACTGGCAGGCAATTACACAACAACTCAGTCAACAAAAACAAGAAGATCTGGTAGCACCTATTTATAATAAAGTCTATGAGGCTATTAAAGCAGTTGCAAAAGAAAAAGGATACACACATGTTGTGAGTCAGGATGTGTTTCTCGTTGCACCGGAAGGTGATAATTTATTGCCGGCAGTTGCAATAAAACTAAAAGTGAAATTACCAATACAGGGAGGAATAAAGCCACCAGTTAAATAATCGAATAAATATTTTTCCCTATAAATTAATAAATCCCCTGGCCAAACCGTCAGGGGATTTATTATTTAAAAAAAATTAATAGCAACTAAAATCAACAGAGCTTATGCCAATTGTAAATATAAAAATAGCCCAACAGGCTTGTGATATAATACCGAGAGCCAAAGAGTAAGGGCTTTTCTATTGGATTATTTATTATGGCGATTCGGTATTATTTTTGATAAATGCAGCATCAGGGTTCCATTGGCATATTCGATTCGGGTTATGGCGGTCTCACCGTTATGAAAGAGATTGTAAAAAAATTGCCGCAGTACAATTATGTATATCTTGGCGATAATGCAAGAGCCCCTTACGGCACCCGATCTTTCAATACGGTTTATGAATATACACTTCAATGTGTAAAATGGTTCTTCAATCAGGGATGTCCATTAGTTGTATTAGCATGTAATACGGCATCGGCAAAAGCATTGCGTACAATTCAACAAAAAGACTTACCAGGAATTGACATACAGAAAAGAGTGTTGGGTGTAATACGACCAACATCAGAAGTAATTGGAAATTTTTCTAAAACAAAGCATATTGGATTACTGGCAACATCAGGTACCGTTGCTTCCGATTCTTATAAAATTGAAATTGAAAAATTTTTTCCGGAAGTAAAATTATTTCAGCAGGCATGCCCGATGTGGGTACCATTAGTAGAAAACAATGAATATAAAAATGCCGGTGCAGATTTTTTTATAAAAAAATGTATTGACCAATTGTTAAATCAATCTTCGGCAATTGATACCATTTTATTAGCCTGTACGCATTATCCATTATTGATGGATAAAATAAAAGCAAGTATTCCTTCCGGGATAAAAATTATTCCGCAAGGGGAGATTGTTGCAGAAAGTTTAAAAGATTATCTAACCCGTCATTCTGAAATTGAAAAAAAATTAAATAAAAATAGCGAACGGCATTTTTATACTACAGACGCTGCAATTGATTTTGATAAACAAGCTGCCAACTTTTATGGGTCTTCAATACAATCAGAGCAAGTGCATTTGTAAAAAAAACTTTCTCAATCTATCGGAGTCTTGTCATGCTGAGCGGTTACTATCAGCCTATCTTGAAATAAATGAAATTAGGAGAAGTATCTTAAATTTATTAAAATTTGAGATATTTTTCCGTCGAGGACAGATGAGTATGTCAAGACGCTGGTGTTTCTATATTTCAATTTAAGACTTTAGAATTCGCATAAAAAAATTTCGAATGGTAGATATGCCTGCTACTATCCAAATTCCTACATGAATAAAAAATTTAAAAAATAAAGAAGCCCCGTTTGAAGAATGTTTATTTACAAAAATGCTCATAGCTCCATAGAATAGTTTAATATAATTTAAGCTACCTTTTTTTGTACTCTCTCCTTTAAAATGTATAATTTCTGTTTGGGCAAAATAATAATTTTTAAAACTCCCGCCAGTTGAGGGACAAGCTGTTTTTTGAATACGGTAACTGAGATCAATATCTTCGCCATACATAAAAAATGCTTCATCAAAACCACCTGTTATTTCAAGCACTTTTCTCTTAATCATCATGAAAGCACCAGCAAGCACTTCTACTTTATGGTTTTGAGTTGAATCCAAATGACCCAAATAATATCTGGCAAAAATTTTTGAATGAGGAAACAAATCTGCTAATCCCAAAATTTTAAAAACAGATGTTGACAAAGAAGGAAAAGCTCTTTTAGATTCTTTTAAAAATTTACCTGTCCCATCTACCATTTTTACACCTAATGCACCTGCATCGGGTTGTGTTTTTAAAAATGAAATACATTTTTCAAAACAATTTTTTGGAACAATGGTATCCGGGTTCAGAAATAAAATAAATTCTCCGGAGCTTACTTTAAAACCCTGATTACATGCCTTGCCAAAACCAGTATTTTCTTTATTAGCAATAAATTTTACTAAAGGAAATTTTGGCTGCAGGTAATCAATACTATTGTCAGAAGAAGCATTATCAATAACAATAATTTCTCCCTGCAAATTTTTTAGAGCAGCCTGTACCGAAAAAAGACATTGCTCCAAAAATTGCTTTACGTTGTAGTTTACTATAATAACAGAAATATTCATTTTAATGAACCAAATCTAATCCCGATAAATATCGGGAGTAAAATCTGCAATCCCCGCTTGAACGGCAAAAAAATTCTTTTCGTCAGTCGGGTAGGTAAAATCTTAAATCTGAAATAGCGGATTATATTTGCCAATGCTTAAAACCACCCTTGTAAAAGCTGCACATGCTGGTGCTGCTGAAATACTCCGGTTTTTTAATACTGATTTTAAAACGAGCTACAAAGAAGGCGTTAACAATCTTGTTACCGAAGCGGATCATGCATCGGAAAAAGCAATTATTGAAGTAATACAAAAAGAATTCCCCACGCATCAATTACTGGGAGAGGAGAGTGGTAAGTTTATTCAGGATTCAAATTTTAAATGGATTATAGATCCGATTGACGGCACGATAAATTTTGCACATGGCATTCCTTTAAATTGTGTTTCGATTGGTATAGAAAAAGACGGAGTAATAATAATGGGTGCTGTTTACAACCCGCATATCAACGAATTCTTTTTTGCAGAAAAAGGATTGGGAGCAACCTTAAATGATAAACCAATAACAGTAAGTAAAGAAACAGAAGTTATTAAATCGTGTTTATGTACCGGGTTTCCATATACCTATTTAAATTTGCCAAATGGCCCAATAGAGGTTTTTGAAAAGTTGATAAAAAAGGGTGTTCCGGTAAGAAGAATTGGGTCAGCAGCAATTGATCTTTGCTGGGTAGCTTGTGGCCGCTTCGATGGATTTTATGAGCATAAATTAGAACCATGGGATAGTGCTGCCGGATATTTAATCGTAGAGGAAGCGGGTGGCAAGGTTACGGATCATGTGGGTAATCAATTTTCTATTTATCAACACCGGGTACTTGCAACAAATGGAATAATTCATCAGGAATTATCTGATATTATTACAAATAAAAAAGAATTATGAGTGAACAAAGAACAGAGATAGCATCTCTCGGAGAATTCGGGTTGATTGAGCATTTAACAAAGAATATCGAACATCAAAATGCATCAACTGTATTAGGCGTTGGTGATGATGCAGCAGTTATTGATCATTTCGGAAAACAAACTGTTGTAACAACCGATTTGCTGATTGAAGGAGTTCATTTCGATTTGACTTACACACCACTCCGGCATCTTGGTTACAAATCGGTAATTGTAAACCTGAGTGATGTGTATGCAATGAATGCAATTCCAACACAGATAACCTTAAGTCTTGGCATCAGCAATCGTTTTAGCGTAGAAGCATTGGATGAGTTTTATGAGGGAGTCTATGCTGCATGTACTAAGTATGATGTTGATTTAATAGGTGGCGATACGACTTCATCTCAAAAAGGATTTATTATTTCTGTTACGGCTATTGGTGAGGTGGCTCCTGATAAATTTGTAAAAAGAAGTACAGCACAAAAGGGAGACCTGCTTTGTGTAAGCGGATATCTTGGTTCTGCATATGCTGGTTTATTGTATCTGGAAAGAGAGAAAAAAATTTTTATTGAGAGCCCCGGTGTGCAACCCGATCTGGAAGGCGAAGCTTTTGTCATTGGAAAGTTGCTGAAGCCCGAAGCGAGAAAAGATATTATTGAATTTTTTGAAACCAACCAGATTATTCCAACTGCCATGATAGATGTAAGCGATGGTTTAAGTTCAGAAGTATTGCATATCTGCAAACAAAGTAATTTGGGTTGTGTGTTGTATGAGGAAAAAATTCCCGTGCATGAAGAAATGAAAAAAGCGATTTTTAAATTTGAAATGGACCCTACTGCATGTGCATTAAGCGGCGGCGAAGATTATGAATTGCTCTTTACAATTCCACAAAGCGAATACGATAAATTAGTTTTAAATGAGCAGATAAGTGTGATTGGCTACATGACAGAACCTGAATTGGGCTCACATATTTTAACGAAGGGTGGTAACAAACATCCCATTACAGCGCAAGGCTGGAATCATTTAAGTCAACATTGAAAAAGAATCCTTTCCGAATGAAAACTGGTTACTATTTATTTTTTGCAATATTATTTTTTGAAAGCTGTGGTATTTCAAAATTAGCAGTTGCTCCAACAAAAAAATATTCAAAAGAGCAATTAACGCAGGACTATGATATTTTTCAATCTGCATTAGAGCAATCGCATGCTGGTATATACTGGTACACATCCAAAGACAGCATGGATGCTTTTTTTAAATGGGGAAGAGATCAAATCAAAGATTCTGCAACTGAAACAACTTTCAGAACTATTTTGACATTTGTAGCAGCACAAATTAATTGCGGGCATACATCTGTGCGGCCTTCAAAAGCCTCTTCACGATTTACCGATACCTTACGATCAAAAGTATTTCCACTAAGTTTAAAATTATGGAAAAGCCGTACTGCGGGTGAAGATGATACTGCAGTTATCACCACAAATCTTTTCCGTACCGATTCTGTATTGAAACGAGGAACTATTATTAAATCGGTTGATAGTCATCCGATGCAACAGTTGATTGATACGATGAGCCGGTATATTTCTTCGGATGGATACAATAAAACTCATAAGCTGCAATCAATCAGTAACACCGGAACTTTCGGCAGACTTTATTCAATGCTTTATGGATTGAAAGAAAACTATAAAATAGAGTATGCTGATTCAACCGGGATTACGAAACAGGTAATGCTTCCGGTTTATGACCCTGCAAAAGATAGTTTGCTGCGTAGAGCCATAAGAGCATTGGCTCCGTTATCCAAAGGTGAAAGAAAGAGGAGAAGGTTGGAGACTACACGTATTTTAAAAGTTGATAGTGCAAACCATACTGCATTTATGGAACTGCATTCATTCGGTAAAGATTATAAGCTGGGCAAATTTTTCAAAAAGTCATTCAGGAATCTTCACAAATACAAAATTGAACATTTAATAATTGATGTAAGAAGTAATGGTGGCGGAAGTGTTACCAACTCTACTGCCATTTCCAAATACCTGATTCAAAAGCCATTTAAGGTTGCTGATTCATTATATGCAGTAAAAAAAAGAAACAGCTATGGAAAATATATTCAAAACAATTTTTTAAATAAACTGTTTTTAACTTTTTTAACCAGGAAAAATAAAAAGGGAGAATATCATTTTGGATATTTTGAGCGGCATTATTTTAAACCAAAAAAGAAAAATCATTTTGATGGTGCGGTTTACATACTTACCGGTGGTAATTCTTTTTCTGCAACTACACTTTTTGCTAACGCATTAAAAAAACAGGATAACATAACCGTAGTAGGAGAAGAAACAGGTGGCGGTGCTTATGGTAATACCGCATGGTTAATTCCGGATGTTACACTGCCTGCAACAGGAGTAAGATTCAGGCTTCCTTTATTTCGCCTGGTTATTGATAAAAATATTCCAAAAAATGGAAGAGGTGTGATACCCGAAGTGGAAGCGCTGCCTTCCCAAAAAACAATTAAAGCCGGGATAGATTTTAAATTAGAGAAAGCAATGGAGTTAATTAAGGCAGATAAAAAAATGTAAGTAGTAGTTAATTAATTTCAAAGATTCCTGTCAACGACATCCAGTCAAAATTTTATTCATTCATAATTGTAAATGAATCACCATCCCGAAGAAAAGGAAGTTTTTCTCTTACAGATTGCAAATGTGTTTTATCTAATGTGATCGTAAAGATGTCTTCATCGTCATTTACATGGTATAAAACCTCACCCAACGGATCTATAACCATACTATCCCCGGAATGATAAATATTGTTTCCATCATTACCCACCCGGTTAACACCGATTACATAACATTGATTTTCGATAGCTCTTGCACACAATAATGTTTTCCAGGCATGGCTGCGGCGTTCTGGCCAGTTAGCAACATAAATCAGTACATCATACTCAGACTCTCCCTCTCCTTTAGAGAGGGAGTTGGAGGGTGAGGTTTGTCTTGCCCAGACTGGGAATCGTAAATCATAACATATCAGCAAATTTATTTTCCATCCTTTTGCCGAGGCTATAAAACGTTTATTGCCGGAAGAAAAATAGTTGTCTTCGCCAGCATAAGCAAACAAATGTCGTTTATCATAAAACCCATATTCACCATTTGGAAGCATCCAGATTAGCCGGTTAAAATAATTTTCATCTTCCTTTATAATTATACTACCGCAAAGAATTATTTTCCGTTCTTTAGCAACTCTTCTCATCCACTCAATTGTTTCACCGTCCATGGTTTCAGCCAATAAATCAGTTTGCATACTGAAGCCGGTGGAAAACATTTCAGGCAGCACAACTATTTCTGTTCTTTCATTAATGCTTCCGATTTTATATTCTAACATCTGTAGGTTGGCGGCTTTATCTTCCCAATGCAAATCGGTTTGCATAAGTGTGATGGTTAATTGTTGGCTCATTTGTTTTTATTATCTCCGGTTATTGTTTCAAGAGTGTTGGCAATAAGCCCATGTTCATAGCCTTTTTGTGCTAAGTAATCAATTGTTTTCTTTTTCCGAATCATCCACTGTTCGTTCTTCAAAGTTGCATATTTTTTTTTAGCCAGTAAAAGAAGTGTTTTTAGATAATCTTCTTCATTAATCCGGGTCAATGCTTTTTTTATACTGTATTCACTCACCTGTTTTTGTTTCAATTCATATTTTATTTTTACACGGCCCCATTGCTTTACTCTGAATTTTCCGCCTGCAAATAGCACAGCAAATCTTTCTTCATTCAAATAATCATCTTCAATCAGGCTGGCAATTATTTCATCATGTTCTTTTTTACTCACCTTCAATTGCCATAGCTTTTCTTTTACCTCGCTATGGCATCGTTCCTGATATCCGCAATAATGTTTTAATTTTTGTAGTGCCTGCTCTTTTGTAAGATGTTTTATAAACATGTGGTAAAAATAGAATCCATCCGGCTGATATGAACGATTCGCTTACGAAACTCCTGATTTTCAACGGAAAGGAGGTAACTAAATCGTCAAAAAGAAATTCAAATTGGCTCTTAAATTTTAAACCTCATTCCCTTACCTTTGCCGTCCTTTCACAAATCGGGGGTGTGGTGACCTCTGATAGATTTAGGAATTAAGCAATTCTTCTTTAAAGATTATTTTGGAGAAGTTCAAATTTAAAACAAGTGCCCCGAAGGGTTAAAAATCGGGGGAAATAAAAAATATTATGAAACGTACATTTCAACCTCATACAAAACGCCGTAAAACAGTTCATGGTTTTCGTAAACGCATGAAAACGGCTAATGGTCGTAAAGTTTTGGCAAGCCGCCGTGCAAAGGGTCGTGCAAAGCTTTCCGTTTCCAGTGAAAGTAAGCTTAAATAATTCCACCCTGTTAATCAGGATGGGTTGTAGCTCCGGTTTTTTACCGGAGCTATTTTTTTTAGACACATCTGATAAATGAGTGTAAGAAGATTCATTACTTTTAATAACTATATTTTATTTTGGCAAAACAATTTACACTTGGAAAAAATGAAAGGCTTAAAAGCCGAAAACAAATTGAACAGCTGTTTAGTGAAGGGAAGAAGTTTACTGTTACACCGTTCCGGGTTTTTTATTTGTTTCAATCCTCAGTCATCACTGATCACTTAATATTCAAACTGCAATTTGGAGTAGGGGTTTCTGTAAAAAATTTTAAAAAAGCAGTTGATAGAAATCGGATTAAACGACTGACAAGGGAAGCTTACCGGTTACAAAAAAATGAATTGGCTGAAAAACTGAAATTATCTGGAAGGA
>JANPEU010000385.1:0-7568 GCA_031423175.1 Bacteroidota bacterium | reverse complement strand
GTTGATGCAGTTGGATACTACACATATCAATTTTGTAACAAATAACAAGATATACTCAGTAATCTCAAGCGAAGACAAATCCAAAATTGCTGTATTTAAGATAAATTCCAAGAATAGGAAACTTTATGCCTTTACTACTTTGCTCTTCAATGATAAACTGGAGCTGCAAAAGAAAAACCGGATGACAATACCGATGGAAGAACGAAATGATAACTTGAATGAATTTTATTTAGATAATGATGGGGATCTTATTTTTACAAAAACACACACAGAGTACAACGATAATATCAGCGAAGCTTCATTTGTAATCAAATATGCAAACGAAGATTCACTTACTACCTATAAACTAAAACTTGATAAACTTTCGTTGGACGATATTCAGGTAAAAGTGGATAATTTCAATAAACGCTATCTTTTTACTTCTCTTTATAGCAAACAAAGAAGATCAAATATAGATGGCATGTATTATTTGGTTTGGAGCAAAACGGAGCAAAAAAATATTTTGGAAAAACAAATTGAGTTCAGTGAAGAATTGAAACAGGAAGCAAAAAGCAATGGCAACTCGAAAATGGCCTTTAATGATTTTTTTATCCGGAATATTATTATTAAAAAAGATGGCGGCTTTATTATTGCCAGCGAAAAATATTATACAACCAGCCGGTTCAACAATATCTGGAACCGATGGGATTATCTGGGACGTTCATCCTGGTTGACATCTCCGGCAGATTATTATTATTACAACTCCGGATATTATGGCAGTTATTGGTCGAGATCTCAATGGAATAATAGTAATTCGAATCAGTCTGTTATACATCATGCCGAAAATATTGTTGTTTTTTCGTTTGATAAAGATGGAAAACCAGAATGGAATAATGTAATAAGTAAGGAGCAGTTTAATGATGAATCGGATCAACTGGTTTCATATCAACTGATGAATACGGGCGGACAACTTCATTTTTTATTTAATATGAATGAGAAGCGGGTATTATTATTAAACGACTATACATTGGATGGTGATGGCAAAATAAACAGAAACCCCACTTTGAAAAATCTTGACAGGGGGTATGAATTCATAGCCCGGTTGGGAAAACAGGTAAGTGCAAAACAAATGCTGGTTCCTTGTTTTTACCGTAATTATATTTGCTTTGCAAAAATTGATTTTAACTGAACAGTGAGTAGTTCGTGGTAAATAGCAAGCGGGATGTTAAACCTATGTTTTTCCCACTTATAACTCTCAACTTAATCCATTATCGTGATCGGAATATTTAATCAGAAAAACCCGGTAAATTTTATTTTGCTTTTCATTTTTGGATTGCTGATAAAACTACCTGTTTTCTCCTCACCTCAAATGCCCCTGCTTAAAAATCAGGATGGAATTTTTTACCAGGCAATCATCCGTTTTTTAAACCCATACAGTTTAAAATTTACAGCATTATATGGAATACTGGCATTTCTATTTTTGTTCTCGCAGGCTTTATTGCTCAATCGATTTATGAACAAACAGCGGATGTTGAGTCGGCAAAATTATCTGCCTGGGTTAAGCTATTTATTAATCACATCGCTTTTTCCGGAATGGAATCAGTTTTCAGCGCCATTACTGGTAAACACATTATTGCTAATCATACTCAATGGTTTGTTCAGTACCTACAATCAATCGAATGCAAAAGGTGCAGTTTATAATAATGGTTTTGTATTGGGAATAGCATCATTTATATTTTTCCCTTCTATTGCATTTATCATATGGATTTTTCTGGCAATGATGGTTATACGTCCGTTCAGAATTAATGAATGGTTACTTTGTATTCTGGGTATTACGACTCCGGCTTATTTTTATGCTGTATATCTTTTTCTTACAGATCAATGGAGTATTCAGGCGTTAATTCCAAAAATGAATCTTGGAATTCCCTCTGTTGAGCAAACCTTATTATTAGCTGCAAGTATGTTATTGATAATGGCACCATTTCTTACCGGGGCATGGTATGTGCAGGAAAACCTGCGTAAAGTGCTCATTAATATCCGTAAAGCCTGGAGTTTATTTTTATTGTATTTGTTGGTGGCGGTTTTTGTCCCTTTTCTTCAAACAAGCGAAAATTTTGATAGCTGGATATTAGTCGCTGTGCCCTTTGCTGCATTTCATGCAAGTGCTTATGCATTTACAGTTTGGCGATTAATTCCTCATCTTTTTTTCTGGTTGAGTGTTGCATTAATTTTATTTAGTCAGTATTATGCACATGCCTGGAGTTAATTGCAGATTGAAGATTTCAAATTTTATATTGTCAGAACTTACGCGGTATTATTCAGGATACAAACCGGGTAACCCTTCTTAAAATTTGCAATTTTCAATTTGAAATGTCCTAAATGTTATAAACTTTCTTACAATCTGCAATCTAAAATCTAAAATCTAAAATATATTTGCACTTCACAAAAAAAAACGAATATGAAGTTTGGTGTAGTTGTTTTTCCGGGCTCTAATTGTGACAGAGATATGTACGATTCATTGAAAGATGATTTAGCACAGGATGTTACCATGCTCTGGCATAAGGACAAAGATTTAAGTATGTTTAATATTGAAGACTGCATTGTATTGCCCGGTGGTTTTTCGTACGGCGATTACCTTCGTTGTGGCGCTATTGCCCGTTTTAGCCCCATGATGCAGAGTGTAATTGAATTTGCAAACGCAGGTGGCAAAGTATTGGGGGTTTGCAATGGGTTTCAGATTTTATGTGAAAGTCATTTATTACCCGGCGCTTTACTACGCAACAGTCATCAGCAGTTTGCCTGTAAAAATATTTTTCTTACAAATGGCTCCGAAAAGATTTATAAAATCCCAATAGCACATGGAGAAGGCAGATATTATGCAGATGAAAAAACATTGGATGAATTACAGGAGAATAACCAGGTGATTTTTTATTATTGTGATGAACATGGCAGAATAACGGATGCTGCCAATCCGAACGGTGCTATTCGGAATATTGCCGGCATTTGCAATGCAAACCGAAATGTTTTTGGTATGATGCCGCATCCGGAAAGAGCAAGCTCTGTGGCATTAGGCAATACAGATGGACGTGAGATTCTCAGAACTTTGTTGATGGCAGAAGAACTAGTAAGTTAAAACCCGTTGTTTGTAAACTTTCAACTGTATTTTGTCATTTCCCTTACATTACAAAGGTTTAATTCTTCTATTTTTGTGCTGGAAAAATTTTAACAGACTGTCACAAAAAAAAGTAAGATTTTTGCTCTACAGAATTAAAAAAGTATGAAAAAAATATTTACAAGTATTACCGTGTTGTTTTTGGGATTTGCAATAAATGCTCAGAATGAAGTTTCCTGGGCATACTCAGCAAAGAAGATCGATGATAAAACATTTGAAGTACATCTGACTGCTACAATGAAAAACGGCTGGCATTTGTATTCTCAGAATCAACCTGAAGACGCCATAGCCATTCCGACTACTTTTTCCATTACGCCCAATCCATTAATTAAATTGGATGGAAAAATTAAAGAAATAGGGAAGCTCGAAAAATTTAAAGATGAGAAATTGGATTTATCGGCCAACCAGTATTCTAACAAAGTTGTTTTTGTACAGTTGGTAAAGTTAAAGAGTGCTGTAAAAACGAATTTAAGTGGTAGTTTGGAATATCAAACTTGTAATGATATAAAATGCCTGCCCCCAAAAACTGTTAATTTTAGTGTTGCACTCAAATAAACCCAATCTGTTTTAATACTATTTATTAAGCGGGTTCTTATTTTGAGAACCCGTTTTTATTTTTTAATGTATATGTAAGGATGAAAAGAAAATTTTTACCCGCATTCCTTTTAATTGTTTCCGTAGGATTTTTTAATCAAACAATTGCACAAGACTCAACTGCAAAATTTCAATGGACTGCATCCTCAAAAAAAATTGCCGATAAAAAATATGAGTTGACCTTTTCAACGGATGGAGCAGCAGGCTGGCAATTATATGCGCCCAATCAAATGCCGGGTGGTGTAAAAGCAGTAGATCTTATTATTAAAGATTCCTCTATAACATTCAATAATCAATTTACAGAAAGCGGGGAGTCAAAAATTTTTTTAAGTCCGGTTTTTGAAAAAGAAAATGTCAAAGTTTATGAAGGTAAAACAGAATGGAAAGCTACCATCACTTTTCAAAATCAGGTGCCGGCACAATTACAAGGGAGTTTAAATTATTTTTATGGAAAGAACGACGAATTTCTGGCCGATTTTCCATTTGAGTTTAATGTACAATTAGAAGGCGGTGTAGAATCACAAGCCAGAATAATTATTCCGGCAATTGATATTAATAATCCGGTAAGTCCATGTGGTGATGATGGCACAAAAAATAAAAGCATCCTCACTATTTTTTTATTAGGAATATTAGGTGGCTTGATTGCGCTACTTACGCCCTGTGTATTCCCGATGATACCAGTTACAGTTACATTTTTTACAAAAAAATCAACGGATAAAAAGAAAGGAATAACAAATGCAATTCTGTATGGGTTGTTCATCTTTCTGATATATATATTAATCACGTTGCCTTTTCATGTAGCAAACAATGCCATCAGCCCTGAGATATTTAATAATATTTCAACGAATGTATGGCTGAATATTATCTTCTTTTCAATCTTTGTTTTTTTTGCTTTATCCTTTTTTGGTTTGTTCGAAATTGGATTACCTGCCGGACTTGCAAATAAAATGGATTCAAAATCAGGCCTGGGAAATATTGGGGGAATATTTTTTATGGCAGGTACATTAGCAATTGTTTCATTCAGTTGTACAGGGCCCATTCTCGGTACATTATTAGTTGGCGTAGCCGATCAGGGGGCATGGCCGCTTACTGCTGGTGCTGCTGGTTTTGGTTTAGCGTTAGGATTGCCATTTGCATTATTTGCTATGTTTCCAAACTGGTTACAATCTTTACCAAAATCGGGTGGATGGATGACGGATGTAAAAGTTGTTCTGGGTTTTGTAGAATTGGCATTAGCCATAAAATTTTTATCAAATGCCGATTTGGTAAAACAATGGGGACTTCTAAAACGGGAAATATTTATCGGATTATGGATTCTGATTGGTTTATTAACTGTTTTGTATTTGTTAGGCAAATTAAAATTCTCACATAGTTCACGGGTCAAAAAATTTTCATTTACCCGAATGGCTTTTATCTTTTTATTTGGTGCCATTACTATTTACCTCTTGCCCGGAGTAACAAATACAAAAGGCGCAAATCTGAAACTGATAAGTGGATTTCCCCCGCCACTTTGTTATAGTGTTTACAATGAACCGGTAAATTGTAAAAGAGGTTTCAAACCTTTGGAAGATTATGAAGAAGCTTTGGAAAAAGCAAGAAAAGAAAATAAGCCATTACTCATTGACTTTACCGGATGGGCATGTGTAAACTGCCGCAAGATGGAAGAAAGTGTATGGACAAGCCCGGAGGTTGATAGCCTGATGAAAAAAGAATTTGTTGTGGTATCGTTATATGTAGACGAAAAAACAAAATTACCATTAACCGAACGTACCGTTATCAAAACTAAAAAAGGGAATGATAAATCAATAATAAGTATTGGAGATAAATGGTCAACTTTTCAAACAGAAAACTTTGGAGCTACATCACAACCGCAGTATGCAATTCTATCTACTGATGAAAAAGCATTGACAAAATCAAAATTTTATACTCCCGATGCAAATGAATTTGCCAGTTGGCTGAGATGTGGATTAGAAACGTATAAAAAAGTCTCCCCAAACCCTACTAAAGGAGGGGCTTTAGATCGCTAAATAAAAACATTCAAAAATCAATTTTCAACACTGAACAATCAAGTATGAACATGACTGAATTATACTTGAGAATTGTTTATTGATTATTGTGTGTTGTTTATTTTTTGGCTGTACAAAAGATGCTGAAGAAAATTATCGATCAAATCGTTTGCAGTGTTTCTGCCGAAAAAAAACCACCGACTACAACGGTTCTTCAACAGTGTGTTCAGTGGTTCAATTTGGTGTCATCCTCTACCAGCCTACCGGTTTTCTATGACAAGCAATCACAAATAAATTTGCAATTCTTCTTTTCTCCGAAAGGAGGTAGAGGATGACAAGATCTTTATCTCCCTTCTCCATTTATGGAGAAGGGCAGGGGATGAGGTTAAAGAGCTATTTGTTTTTGCACCATCATTTTGCGCAGGTTTATTAAACCATAACGCATACGACCCAATGCAGTGTTGATACTACAATCTGTCATGGATGCAATTTCTTTAAAACTTAAATCGGCAAAATGACGAAGTACAATCACTTCACGCTGATCTTCGGGAAGTTGATCCAGCATAGTACGTACACGGTCATGACTTTGGGCACGGGTCATTTTTGTTTCGGCACATTCGTCCGAAAAACTGATAACTTCAAAAATATCATTGTTCTCGCTATTGCGGATTGTAGGAGTACGTTTTACTTTCCGAAAATGATCCACACATAAATTATGTGCTATGCGCATCGCCCAGGGAAGAAATTTTCCTTCCTCAGTATAGCGGCCACCCCGCATAGTATCAATGATGCGGATAAACACATCCTGAAAAATATCTTCAGCGAGATATTTATCTTTTACCAAAAAAAGAATGGACGTGTAAATTTTTTCTTTGTGACGAAGTACTAATACTTCAAGTGCATCCGATTGCCCTTCGGTGAAAAGGCGGATGAGTTCATTGTCCGATAATTTAGATAGTGCTTTCATAAACTTCTTAGTTTTAATAAATCTGTTTGTATTAATACATACAGACTGGTTTAAATGGATATTGGGTTGCTTAAACAGTTAAATTGAAAATAAAATGCTTGTGTAGAAGTTTATGCTATAGGCGAGATAAGTTTTTGGTTTTTCATTTTTGTTTGTTTGGTTTGATATTGGAGTTTAAAAATAGAACTTTCTGCAATTGCAGCAAATATTTGTTTTCACCGGCTGCTTTGTTTTGCCCAAAAAAATGTTAATGATTCCCTGAAAATTGCACGGGATAAGGGTTTACATTTGCTGCTCCAATTATGAGTGAAACAATAAAAGGGCAGAAATCCCGCGAAACACCGACCGTAAATTCCGCAAAAAACATCTTTATTAAGGGTGCAAGGGTGCATAATTTGAAAAATGTTTCGGTTGAAATCCCCCGAAACAAGCTAATTGTTGTTACCGGCGTTTCAGGATCGGGCAAGTCATCACTGACCATTGATACATTATATGCAGAGGGACAGCGGAAGTATGCTGAAAGCTTAAGTGCCTATGCCCGTCAGTTTTTAAACCGGATGAACAAACCCGATGTGGATTATATAAAAGGGTTATGTCCTGCAATTGCCATTGAACAAAAAGTAACAACAAGAACCCCACGAAGTACGGTTGGTAGTATGACAGAGATTTATGATTACCTGAAATTATTATTTGCAAGAATTGGAAAAACCATTTCGCCTGTTTCGGGTAAAGAAGTAAAAAAAGATGATGTACCGGATGTAATCGATGCAATAAAAAAATTAAAGGAGGGTGATAAAGTTTTTATCCTGATAAAAATAAAGCAACATAAAAACCGGGATATAAAAGAAGA
>JANPEU010000384.1:0-8549 GCA_031423175.1 Bacteroidota bacterium | reverse complement strand
TACGTGTCATCAGGACTGTTACATTAATTTCAATGAATGATACGACTATTTGTCAAACCGATCCGGAAACATTGAGAGCAAATACCGATGCATTATTATATACATGGAGTCCAATAACCGGGTTGAATAATCCCAGCCTTTCAAATCCGATTGCTACTCCTCTTACTTCAACAACTTATACTTTGGTTGGAAGAGTTGGAAGTTGCACATCATCGGATGATGTAAGAATAAATGTAGTGCCATACCCAATTGCCAACGCTGGCCCCGATCAGCAGATCTGTTTTCAAACTACAACACAATTAAATGGGAGTATGGTTGCATCTTCTTTTAGCTGGAGTCCGGGACTTACCTTAAGCAGCACATCCGTATTAAACCCGATTGCATTTCCAAAAAGTACTTCCTCTTATTTTTTAACTGTATCGGATGTGTTAGGTTGCCCAAAACCAGTTACCGATACTGTTACCATATCTATTTTGCCACGTTTGAACCCGTTTGCAGGACGTGATACTTCAATTGTATTAGGCGAGTCATTACAATTTAACGGAAGCGGTGGTAATACTTATTTATGGACACCTCCAACCGGATTATCCAGTACAACCATTTCAAATCCTGATGGAAATTATGCCGGAGATCTAGATAGCATTCGGTATAAACTTTATGTGGCAAATCTTGCAGGCTGTGTTGATTCTGCCACCATACTGGTAAAAATTTTTAAAACAGTGCCTACAATTTTTGTTCCCACTGCTTTTACTCCCAATAGCGATGGATTGAATGATTTGATTGCACCCATTGCTGTTGGGATGAAGCGAATTGAATATTTCCGTATTTATAATCGTTGGGGGCAAATGGTTTTTAACACAACACGAAATGGACATGGATGGAATGGAAATATTTCAGGTATTCCTCAATCAACTAATACGTTTGTCTGGATCTGCTTTGCGGTGGATTATTTAGACCGAAAAGTTTTTTTGAAAGGACTGGTTACCCTCATAAGGTAAGACCCTTTAATGCCGTTTTACATTTCCAAATACTACTCGTGATTTTCTTTTAACCCGATGCTTTTTTTATAATTCTTTTTTTGCATTACTTTCATTTCAAATTCTTTATTTAAATGCCAAAAATAATTTTTATCACCGGTGCCACTTCCGGATTTGGAAAAGCTGCTGCCATAAAATTTGCATCCCATGGTTTTGATTGTATCATTAATGGCAGAAGAGAAGAGAGACTGAATGAATTAAAAGCAGAATTAGAATTGAAATATAATATCGCCGTTTATACTTTGCCATTTGATGTACAGGATGAAAAAGCAGTTTTCAATTCGATAAATAGTTTACCTGATGAATGGAAAACGATAGATGTATTATTTAACAATGCCGGTCTTGCTCTTGGCAGGTCTTTTTTTGATGAAGCAGAATTGAGTGACTGGACAACGATGATTGATACCAATGTAAAAGGATTGCTTTTTGTATCCAAAGCATGTATGCCTTTTATAAAAAAACCTGGCGGGCATATCATCAATATGGGTTCCGTTGCTGCAAAAGATATATATGAAAAAGGAAATGTCTATTGTGCCAGTAAAATTGCAGTCGATGCTATCAGTCATGCCATGCGAATTGATTTGCTCCGCCATCATATAAAAGTAACAGCCATACATCCCGGAGCGGCAGAAACGGAATTTGGCTATGTACGTTTTAAAGGAGATGCAGAAACTGCTGCAAGTGTCTATAGTGGCATTAAGCCATTGACAGCAGATGATGTTGCCGATATTGTTTACTACTGCGCATCACTGCCACCACATGTTTGCATCAATGATCTGGTTGTTACCTGTACTCAACAGGCCGATGGAATTTATTTTAACCGGACAAAACTTTGATTTTGGTCAAAATAGTTATTACGAATTGAAAACTTCTATTATCTTCATCCCGCATCTAACTACTACCCTTCAATCCTTACCATATCCGTCTCTGTAAAATTGCCGTGTAGAACCCCTGAGGAAAATTACTTTTTGGACTAATTATTGCCTGATTATTAAACTCTGGAAAATCCAGTTACTATTTTTATGTACACGTTCCAATTCTTTAGAAACACCTTTATGAAAAACCCGTACCTGCTCATTGCATTCTTTTTATTTACCTCAACCTTTATACAAGCTCAGGAAGTAATCCGGGTTCAGTCCTGCTCAAACAATTCTATTTCACAACAGGTTGATAGTTTAAAAGCTTTGTATGCAAAAGATGGCTTTGTCGTTTTAAAAGAAGCAAGCATAACAATGCAAAGCGAATTTGAAATGCCGGTAATTGTACCCCTTAGCCAGGGCAGCTGGTACCAGTTTATTTTTGTGGGAGATATAACATCAAAATTGTATGAAGTGCGGATGTTTGACTGGAGTGAGAAGCAGGTAATTTATCAGAAAAAAATGTGGGGCGATGTAGATGGTAATATTATTTCATACAGTTATATACCGCAGTTTTCTGAATACCATATGATGAAACCAGTACAGGTAAATAAAACGAAAAAGAAAGGACTTTGCGGATATGTAATGTTGCTGAAGAAATCAAAAGAAGAACAAACAGGTAAACCAAATCCTTAATCCGCTATAAATTATTTTATTGAAACACAACTCAGGTTGTGTTTTTTTATTTATAACAATCAGAACAAGCCATATAATTGTGCATCCACTTTGCGGATGATTTCGCCAAAATCCTCATCCTTTTCAGCAAACTTATTTTTATCTACATCGATTATAAGAAGTGGCCCTTCTTTATATTCTCCGATCCAACGATTATAAAATTCATTCAGTTTCTTTAAGTAATCCAACCGGATATTTTCTTCATACTCTCTTCCTCTTTTTTGAATTTGTCCTACGAGTGTGGGTACAGATGCATTTAAATAAATCATTAAGTCCGGTGGCTTAACCAACGTCTTTAGAGTTTGAAAAAATTTATAGTAATTATCAAAATCTCTTTTACTCATTAATCCCATTTCGTGCAGGTTGGGGGCAAAAATATGTGCATCCTCATAAATGGTTCTGTCCTGAATAACTGTTTCAGTGCCTTTTAAAATTTCAACCAATTGCTGCAGCCGGCTGTTTAAAAAATAAATCTGAAGGTTAAAACTCCAACGGGGCATATCCTCATAAAAATCGTTGAGGTAAGGATTATGATCCACATCTTCAAAATTTGGAATCCATTTGTAATGCTTGCTCAGCATTTCCGTAAGGGTTGTTTTTCCTGCACCGATATTGCCTGCTATCGCAATATGCTTTGGTTTGGGTTTTGTTGCTTTTGCCATGAAACGTATGTCAATTTTTTAATTGTCAATTTTAAAGATAGAGGATTGTTGCCACCAAGTTACATTTTACAATCTTCAATTTAAAAATAATTTAAACCAATTGCCTCTCTAACGATGCGCATTGTTTCCGCAGCACTTTTCCGTGCTTTTTCCGCACCTTTCTCCATTACCTCTTTCATATACTTTTCATCACCCAGTATGCTGTTCACACTCTCACGAATCGGTGCAATGAATTTTACCATATCCTCGCTTAATTGCTTTTTCATATCGCCATAGCGAATATTGCAGTTATTATAATCGTCATCAAATTTTTTCAGCGTTGCATCTTCACTAACCAATTTCATCAATAAAAAAATATTTTCGATATAATCTGGTTTTGCAGAATTCATTTCTTTTGGCCCTTCATCCGTTTTTGCTTTCTTCACTTTATTGCGAATAAGATCATCCGCATCTGCCAGGTACAGTGTTGCATTCTGATTTTCACTTTTACTCATTTTACCACTGCCATCCAGACTGGGCACTTTCACTAATTCACTTCCATAATTAAATGCGATTGGTTCGGGAAAAACATCGCCGTAACGGTGATTAAACCGCTTTACAAAATTGCGTGCCATTTCAAGATGCTGTTCCTGATCTTTCCCTACCGGAACAAGGCTTGCCCGATGTAAAATGATGTCAGCAGTTTGTAATACAGGATAGGTTAATAATCCTGCATTAATATTATCAGGCTGTAATCTTCCTTTGTCTTTGAAGGTTGTTGTTTTTTCCAGCTCGCCTTTGTAAGCCAGCATATTTAAATACAAATACAATTCGCTTGTTTCATAAATATGACTCTGACAGTATAATGCTACTTTATCCGGGTCTAATCCACATGCAATATTTTCAGCAAGTACCCGGTGTACATTTTGCTTCAGGTCTTTTGTATCGGGATGTGTGGTGAGTGAATGTAAATCGGCTACCATAAAAAAACATTCATACTCATTTTGCAAGCGAACATAATTTCTGACAGCCCCAAAATAATTTCCGAGGTGAAGAAAACCAGTTGGCCGAATACCACTCATTACTATTTTATTCTTCTTTTCCATTGCGGCGGCGAAGATAGCAAGTTTCGGGTTTAAAGTTTTTCGTTTATTATTTTATCCCTATCATAAGTGATTTTACCCAACCATAAACTATAAACCAGAAAACTATAAACTTAGAATTATATTTGCCCCATGGAAGTAAATGATAAACTGGTGGATAAAGTGGCGCATCTTTCAAGATTGAAATTTGCTGACTTTGAAAAAGAAGCTATCAAAAAAGATTTGCAAAACATGATTGCATTTGCCGACAAATTGAATGAACTGAACCTGGATGGTGTAGCACCCATGCTACACATGAGCGAAGAAGTAAATATATTGAGAGATGATGAAGTAAAGGGTTCCATCAGCCGGTCAGATGCAATGAAAAATGCACCCGGGCATGATGATAAATTTTTCAAAGTACCAAAAGTTATAAAACCCCAAACTACTAAAGGGGAATAAAGAGAACCCCTTATTAGCAAAAAATTCAATCACATGATAATGGATTCAATAAAAAATATTCAGAACTCAGATTCAGGGGTTGGAAGTATTATTCATCTCGAAGATATTCGCAAAAGTTATTTCATGGGCAAAAATGAATTGCCGGTGCTAAAAGGTATTTCTCTTGATATTAAACATAATGAATATGTTGCTTTGATGGGCCCATCAGGATCTGGAAAAAGTACATTGATGAATATTATCGGTTGCCTAGATTCACCAAGCAGTGGTAAATATATTTTAAGCGGCCGGGATGTAAGTGGCATGGAAGATAATGCCCTTGCTGATGTTCGTAACCAGGAAATTGGTTTTGTATTTCAACAATTCAATTTACTACCAAGGCTTACTGCTTTAGAAAATGTTGCATTGCCACTCATTTATGCCGGTATGGGAAAAAAGCAACGCATAGAAAAAGCAATGTATGTATTAGAACAGGTAAACTTAACTGATCGCAGTCATCATAAACCAAATGAACTGAGTGGCGGACAATGTCAGCGGGTAGCTATTGCAAGGGCATTAGTAAATGACCCATCAATTATTCTTGCCGATGAACCAACTGGAAATTTGGATTCAACAACTTCGTTTGAGATTATGGAAATTTTTGATAAAATATATGCTGGCGGAAATACGATTGTATTAGTTACTCACGAAACAGATATTGCAAATCATGCCAGGCGAATGGTAAGATTAAGAGATGGTATGGTAGAAAGCGATAAACAACAATCCCCTATAGCGGCAACTGCATCAGTTTAATTTTTCATTATTATCTATTCACACCAGAACTATGGCATTTAAAATTTATACAAAAACAGGAGATTTGGGAAAGACATCCCTGATTGGCGGAACCAAGGTATCTAAATCACACCGGCGTATTGAAACCTATGGAACGATTGATGAATTAAATTCATTTGTGGGTTTATGTTTCGATCATTTAAAATCACACAATATTTCCAATGTTCTTTCAGAAATTCAGGACCGCTTATTCACCATCGGTTCTGCTTTAGCATGTGACCCGGACAAAGAAACAAAACTTAAAATACCTGACCTGCATGAAGCAGATGTGGAATTATTAGAAAAAGAAATTGATAAAATGAATGAAGTTTTACCGGAGATGAGATCATTTGTTCTACCAGCCGGTCATGTTTCCGTTTCTACATTGCATGTGGCTCGTTGTGTTTGCCGCCGGGCCGAAAGATGTATTGTAAGACTGCAGAAAAAAGAGTCAGCTGTTGATCCACTTATAATTAAATACCTGAACCGTTTAAGTGATTATTTATTTGTATTAGCAAGATTTGCCGGACATCAATTAGGAGCAGAAGAAATTCCATGGAAGCCAAGAGTTTAAGTCTGCAATCTTTTTTATTCTCTAAAAGCCAACTTTTGTTGTTTGTATTACGTCTAAAATTTTTAATTGCATGACTTTAATCTGTTTTTAAAAATCAAAATGACTTCAGATAGATAATAGCTACACTAACTAAGATATTATGCAAAGAATTATTTTTATTCAATTCATATTTATTTCACTCACTTTATTCGGTTGCCAACCCAACCCTGTTACCCCACCACCTTCCGGTCCTCTTACGGATACAACAATTAAAAACATTTCTTATGGATCTAACAGCAGTCAACAATTAGATCTTGGTTTACCAGCAGGTAGAACAAATGCAACACCCCTGGTTGTAGTTATTCATGGAGGTGGTTGGTCAACCGGTGATAAAGCAGAATTAACCTGGCTATTGAATGGAATGAAACTAAGAGGCTTTGCGGTTGCCAATATTAATTACCGGCTTATTTTAAACACCCCGGATAATTATAAAATGGAGTTAGATGATGTTGACAGTGCAATACAATTTACATTAAGGCTAGCCACATCTTATACTTTTAACAGCCAGAAATTATATATTGTGGGGCATAGTGCCGGCGGGCATTTATCCTTATGCTATGCATACACCCGGAATATAAGTGGAAAAGTAAAAGCTTCAGCAGCTATGGCTGCACCAACCGATTTATTTGCTATGGGCTATTACAACCCAATTGTTTTTAATTCAATTTTACAACCATTCCTGGGTATTTCTTTATATCCGATAACAACATCTTCCGAACAACGATATAAAAACTGCAGCCCATATTATCAGGCAACCAACACATCAACACCCACAATACTTTTTCATGGCGAGTCCGATTTTTTTATCACTCCAGACAATAGTTCAAACATGACTACAAAACTTGGCACATTGGGAGTTGATAAAAAATTAATTCTCTACCCACTTACTTTTCACGATTGGTGGACTGATGGCACAAAAACGAATAATACAATGGATGAATTAAAAACCTGGTTCATCGGGCATCCCTGATAAAATTGTAATTGAGTTGAAATCCTGGTTGTTTGTATCTATTCCTTTTTTACTATGGTTGTCACAAGAAAGTCATACGGTTTTACGGATTCTTTGAAGCCGATGCTTCGTTGCACCTGTCCCGATTATTTCGGGAAACGAAGCATACCTGTCCCGATACTTCGGGAACGATTCAGCATTCTTTTATTTTTTCGTCAACCTTTCTCAATTATATTTTTTGGAACACTACAGACATCAGGATATTTGTTTGATTTGTGATTTGTACGGCTTCTTTGAAGCCGATGCTTCGTTGCACCTGTCCCGATTATTTCGGGAAACGAAGCATACCTGTCCCGATACTTCGGGAACGATTCAGCTCCGTTTATTTTTTCAACATTCTACGGAGAACGGGGATTCCTATTGCACGGATTGCAGCTAAAAAATATTGTTGCTGCTCTTAGTTTGTCGTAGGTAGGCTAAGCACAATACCAACGCATCATACCAACGATGGCGTGCTGCTTTCAGATTGATACCAACAAGGGCAAAAATGCCACCCGCCTGGCTATGCTGCATTCCAATGGTATGCTGCTTTTGGGTAAATACCAACAACGGCAAAAATTTGGTACTTAAAATGATTACTGCTTACATAAGAGATTTTAATACGCAGCAGGCTTATGCTTCGTAAAGCAACAAAGCCCGGCATTGCCGGGCTTCTTTGTTTTATGTTTTATGCCTAAGTATTAAGAAAATTTGTTTGAAGAAAAATATATAGAACACCAACAAGCTTATTATTCCATTATAAACTCCTTTCATATTTAGATGCCTTTCCGAAGTAAAAAAGACATAAACAAAATATTCCGCCACGATGATTGCCATTATTGCAAGAATAAAATAAACTATATTTTTTAACCTGAATGAAAAATATATTGGTGCTGAAAAAAATATCATGCTTAGAATAGGAAAGAATAATATTAACCAGAGATAATAGAACCAGTCCTCTCCAGTTCTTAAGTTATAAAAACGCAACAGTTTAAAGTTATTAGTCATAAACATTGCAAAAACGAAAAACAGAAGATACTTTAAAAGTATGTACAATAAAATATTTTTAAACGAAGCTTTAAACATAGTTTATAATCTTTTATACCATTTTGCAGGTAAATATGAATTGTCTCGTATAGGAGGTAAAAAAGGAAACGGTTGTGCTTTAATAGGCTGAGTATGTGTTGCCTTAAATGAAGGTTGATCATACTGCATCATCTTTAAATTATTTACACTTAGAGTGGCTGATGGAAAAATATCTGTAGAAGCAGAAACTGAAACATTCCCAGTTGAAGATATATTAACACCTAATTTCTGTGCCACATTC
>JANPEU010000383.1:0-3053 GCA_031423175.1 Bacteroidota bacterium | reverse complement strand
ATTCACTCGAAATTTTGATAGAATTCGTATTTATGTTTTTAGCTTTAGTTCCATTTGAGAATTTACTAGGAACCTCTAAAGATTTTTCAACTATTGTAGCAATGTTGTTCGCAATATCTTTCCAACTAAAACCGATTAATGTATTGGGTAAGGAATTGTTGTCCAAATAGTCAATGATTACTTCTGATTGATTCGCAAATGAAGCACTAATAAATTGTTGCCTAATTTTTACTAAATGAAAAATGATTGATTGAAGTTGGTCTTCCCAAGTTGATGAATTCTCTTCATAATCAATTAAATTCCAAAGTTTTTTACTGAAATCTTGATGATGTTCTTCAACTTGGTCTTTATAACCAGAAATTCCAACTATATGAATGGGTGGGTGAATAGAAGGATTTATCTCAATGTTATTTAGGAAGCCTGTTGCATTTTTTGCATTGCTTTCTCCACCTTCATCAACAGGAAGAACCAAATCCAAAATCATTAGGTCAAAATACTCTTGATATAGTATTTTTTTTGCTTCATTAACACATTTAGCTTGTATGATATTTATTTCAAGAATATCGTGATTGCCGAGAATCGTTTTTAGAATCTTTTCCCTCTTGCTTTGTAAATCATCAACAATTAAAATCTTTATCATTTTTTCAAAGTATTAAGTAATTGACAAAGCTTATCTTTCCAGTCTTCATTTATTTGAGAATAATATACATAGCCAATATAATTGTCTGCAAATTCTTTTTGTAAATCGCTGTGAAGGTCTGTGATTTTTGTTCCGTCATCATAACTTCCGTGCATTGTAATAACAATTGCCTTTGTAGTGATGTCTCGTAAATACATTTCTTTCAAAATATTCTTGCCAGCTAAGGGCATCCAATCGCCTCCACTGTCTTCGGACGAAATATCATAATTTGGCATACTTATATCCAACAGAAGAACATCATAAATGTTATGATGTTTTTTGAGTTCCTTTAACCCACTTATGTATGAGTTTTTGGTTTCAATTTCACAACCACCAAATTTTTCTGAAACAAATTTTGTGATTTGTGCTTGTTTAAGCGGGTGGTCTTCAATAAACAGAATTTTCATAGCGTCAAGTCTTTTATATCAATAGAAAGCAAAACAGAAAATAATTTTTCATCGTCTGTAATGCTTGTTTTTAAACATTCATTTTTTGAACATCGCAAATCTGAAGTCAAGATTTTAAATGCTTTATGATAACCTGATTTTCTCTCAGAAAGCAATTTTTCAATATCAAGACTATTGCCTTGCCAAACCGATTTTAACTCATTAACTGAATTTTTATCGGTGATGTCATTCTGTATAGTAATCTTTAAAATATTGTCTTGCTCAAGTTCTGAGGATATTTTACATTTTAAATCGAAATCATTTTCATTCGAGTGCTTAATAATGTTTTCAAGAAAAATTCTAATCAAGTCTGCAAAGTGTGTTTTATACTCACCTTTCAGATTACAATCAAAATTTATTTCTCTTGTTAAATGAAGTCTCTTTTGCCAACTACTTTTGCTTGTATATTCTGCAACAATATTGATTAACTCTGACAGCTTAAAGTCGGCTGCTTTTATTTCACTTCGTTTAAACCACCTGCTAATTTTTTGAATAACCGTCTGTATTTCGGTTGAACAGTCTTTGATTGATTTGCGAATTGGTTCGCTGTTCTGTTCGCCTAATTGGCTAATGATTTGTCTTTCTAACTCATCAAAATAAGCATTGAATTGATTGAGAATATCGCTTTGAATTTTCTCTCTAATAAATTCCAAATTTTCATCTGTTCTTTGCCATAACACCTTAAAAATTCCATCCACAAACTCTTCAAAATTTTCCGTCTTAATTGCAATAAATGAATGCAGCCATAATTCATTGTAGTCAAATTCATATTTGAACCAGCCTTCTTCGTTTATTTCAGTCTTGTAAACTTGCAGATGTTTTTTTATCAAGTCGAAAATTACTCCATCAATTTTACTTGCGAAATCGCTTAATGTAATTTGAATTTGCTCCCTTTGGGCTTGACTATAATTACCATAAATCATGTCCCAAAAGTTGTTTCTACGATAATTTGAGCTGTTTCCCTCTTTTAGTGTAATTAAATTATGGGTTTCAAAAATTGGTCTTAATTCCCCAATTAAAACACCGTGTCTAATTCTTGTGCTTAAATATGCTACTATTCCAAATTGGCTATTTAGAAACTTATCTTTTACAGCATTGAATAGCTCTAAATAAATATCAACAACTGGATTACTGGAATATTCAATTTTTTCAAGTTCTGTGTCTTCCTGCGAAGAATATGTAATCAAGTTTCCTCCTTTTAATAAAAAGACTTTTCCTTTATCAGTAATTCGAGATATTATTTCAAATCGTTCATAAATTGCTTTGTATTCCTGCAATTCGTTTTCAATTATCCCTTGTTCGTTCACGTAGATTTTACTTTCATCTAAGTCAATCAAACCTTGTTGAATTACAAGAATATTTTGAATGCTTTTTATTTCAGAAATTATGTTCTTGTTGTTAGGGAATCTTTCTCTGATGAAATTTGCTATCGACAACCTTTCCTCCAATCGTTGTTTAGAATTTTCGAAAGATGTAGAGTGCATCAATATTTTCGGACTACAAGTGTGCTCTATATAAAACATAAATTTATTTTCAGCAAATTCGTCAATTCTTTTTAACAACTGAGTTGGCTTTTCTACACCTAAATAATTATTAAACAATTCAAAGGCTAATTGTGTTTCAACTACATCTGCATCGACAATAGTATAGAATATCGGAAGATTTATCCCCTTCTCTACATTACGAAATTTATTGGAATGTATTTTATTTAATAATGCTCTTACTTCAATTTTGTCAATAATGTGGTTATTAAAAAAGAAACTATCTACAAACAACTCAATGCACTTGTTGGGTTGGTTTAATTTCAGATAACATTGAAACAAATTGACAATAGCTGTTTCTAATATTGGTGCGGTGTCCTTATAATTTATAATTAAAAACTCCCATTCTTTTGTAGCGTCTAGAAAATTATTTTGTTCTTGGTACTT
>JANPEU010000382.1:0-4335 GCA_031423175.1 Bacteroidota bacterium | reverse complement strand
TCCGGAAAATGGTTTCCAGGTTGAAAATGCATTAACCAGAGAACAAACTTTGCGTGGCATGACCATCTGGGCAGCCAAAGCAAATTTTGAAGAAAATGAAAAGGGCTCTCTTGAGAAAGGAAAGTTTGCTGACTTTATCATTCTCGATAAAGATTTAATGAAGGCTGATGAAAAAGAACTGTTGAATATAAAAGTGCTAAAGACTTTTTTGAATGGGGAGAAGGTTTATTCTTCAGCTAATTAGTTTGTACTTAGTAAATGAAAATACAAAACTTTGAACCACATAGATTCATAGGCACATAGAAATACACACATAGATTTTCTTTTTGAATTCTATGTGAGGACCTATGTTTCTTAAGTGTCTATGTGGTTCCAAAAAAAGCGATAAAGGACTGCTTAAGGAAAATGAGACCGACCGCAATCGCCAAATAGAATTACCGAACGATGAATGGGGTCCCGAAGTATCGGAATAGACTGTCGCAAGTAAAGCTTAATAGTAGCAATCCAGCCAGTCTCAAAAAAGAAAAAACTCCGATTTTGATTCAATACCAATCCCGTGTAACTTGCACCGCTTTTAAATCAGCATTATGCTTGACCTTTCCAGCTACGACCCCAATTACGTAAGTAATCCTAACAATAATATTTTCGGATTACCCTCAAACGAAGAAGACAGTAAATTAATTATTATACCCGTGCCCTGGGAAGTAACCGTGAGTTATGGCAGCGGTACTGCCCGTGCATGCGATGCAGTTTTTAAAGCAAGTATGCAGGTAGATTTGTTTGACCCTGATTTTCCTGATGTATGGAAGCAGGGATTTTTTATGCGTAGCACCGACAAAAAGATTTTAATGAAGAGTGATTACCTGCGCAAAGAGGCAGAATTGTATATTGATTATATAGCCGAAGGCAGTGATGTAAACGATAATCAGTTTATGACAAAAACACTGCGTGAAGTAAATGAGGGAAGTGTGTATATGAATAATTGGGTACATGAACAAACCAAGTCGTTACTTGATAAAAATAAATTAGTAGGCATACTCGGCGGCGATCATAGTGTGCCACTTGGATTTTATAAAGCAATTGCGGAGAAATATGAATCGTTTGGCATACTGCAGATAGATGCTCATTGCGATTTACGTGAAGCGTATGAAAGCTTTAATTATTCACATGCAAGCATCATGTACAATACGCTAAAGGAAATTTCGCAGGTAGAAAGACTGATACAGGTTGGCGTTCGGGATTATGGTGCCGATGAATGGAACTATATAAAAGAAAGTAATTACCGGGTTATTACTTATTTTGATAAAGAAATAAAATCAAGAATATATGAAGGTGAAAACTGGAAAACAATTTCGGAGGAGATAGTAAGTAAGCTACCGCAAAATGTTTTCATCAGTTTTGATATTGATGGTCTCGATCGTAAGCTTTGCCCTTTTACGGGAACACCTGTGCCGGGTGGCTTTGAATTGGATCAGGTTTTTTATTTATTTAATACGTTATTGAAAAGCGGCAAAAAAATAGTTGGTTTCGATTTGAATGAAGTAGGTATTGGCGGCGATACAGATTGGGATGCGAATGTGGGGGCAAGGGTGCTGTTTAAGTTGTGTAATTTGCTTGTGACTTCGAACGCCCCCATCCCCTGAAGGGGAGTCAGGAAGCAGTCTTAAATTTTTAAAAAATATTTTGGAACTCAACTTTATTGCTACTATTAAACTTCCGTTTCGTCGCACTCTTTAGGGTTCTGTAATTCTACACCACATAATTCAGCCATTTATTAATTGAATTTTTTTTCAGTATGAAGTATGAACTTATTTTAAAGAACGAAAAAACAAAATATTACAAAGCCATCCGTGATTTGATTGCCTTGTTTAACCTGATTGGTTTTATTTATATGGCCAATGAAACAAAGGAATCTTATCAGAAAACAGTTTATATCCTGTTTATTGTAGTTACCGTTCTGTATATCCTGTTTGCTTTGTTTGAACGTTTTTTTAAAAAATTCATAAATGACAAATCGCATCGTCTCCTATTTTTATGGTATTCTATCGGCTGGTCAAAATCACCTTATTGGTGGTTTAGTTTAATATTGATTGTGTTTTTTTTGCTTGATATACTAGCTCACCGGAAATTAAAATTAATTGTATCAGAAAACAAAATAGTTTATCCTTCATTCCCCGGGAGGGAGATTGAATGGAATGAACTTACAAACCTTGTTTTGAAAGACGGATTGATTACAATAGATTTTAAAAACAATAAAATTATACAACAACCCATTCTCAATTCTGACTGGGATACCGATGAAGAGGAATTCAATGAATTTTGCAGAAAACAACTGAGGATTGAAAATTGAAGATTGCAAATTGCAAATTGTAAATTGCAGGCTGATGATTGATGAATAAATAAATTATTGACCTGGAAGACCTAATTAACCAATTAACTCATTTCAGAATAAACAAAAAATGCTCACTCACTCTCCATACATACTCTACTCCGATAGTAAAGGAAATATTTTTGAAGACACAACGTTATTTGCCACAGGCCGAAGCGGCTGGGATGCAATGCCGGTGCCGGAAGATGAATGGATTGAACTTCCCGATGGTGGATCACTCTATGAATTGCCTGGCAGAAAAGGAATTGGTATTGATGTGCAAACAGGTGATATGCGTTTATGTGAAAAAGGTTGGGCTGTAGCTGCGTTTATTCCTCCGGCACATACTGGATTTTATCTTGCGGCATATGAATCTGAAAAAGATGCACCCATACTTCCATTATTTTGTTATACGGCTGCCGGTTGGCACAATAGCAAATTTTATGTACCGGCTATAAGATCTGAACAAGACATACGGCAAGAAAATGCCGGTTATGATAAACTAAAAATTGAAACAGGTACCCAAAAATTATTAAAAGCATATCCGCATAATCGTCTTGTAAAACATTTAATGGAAAATTGCTGCTTGACTTATCATTGTCCTGCAGCAAGAAATCTTTCTTTAAGCCGATGGGAATGCCCGGTACCGGTTTCGCCGGCATGTAATGCAAACTGTGTTGGATGTATTTCACTACAACCCGATGAAGAAACAATTGTTTCAACACAAGATCGGTTAACATTTAAACCAACTGCCGAAGAAATCGTTGAGTTTACGGTACCACATCTTGAATCAGCTCCATTTCCAATTATCAGCTTTGGACAGGGCTGTGAAGGAGAACCCTTATTAATGTGGGAAACAATACGTGAAGCAATTCTAGAAATAAGAAAATATACCGGTAAAGGAAGTATAAATATAAATACAAATGGATCCAATCCGGAATCGGTTCGGATGCTTTGTAAAGCAGGCTTAAATTCAATTCGTGTAAGCACCAACTCAGCAAGAAAGGAAATTTATACACCCTACTATCGTCCCAATAATTATCAGTTTGAAGATATTGTTGAAAGTTTAAAAGTTGTAAATAGTTTTGGCGGATGGACTTCTATCAACTATTTTGTTTTTCCCGGCATGACAGATAGTATAGCAGAATATGAAGCCTTAAGAAAACTGATAAAAGAAACGGGGCTGAAAATGATACAGTGGCGAAATTTTAATATCGACCCCGATTGGTATCTTGGAAAAATTGGTGTAACGGATACCGGAGAATGTTTAGGTGTAAATCAATTGATGCAACTGATACGTCAAGAATTTCCGGATTTAAAATTTGGCTACTTTAATCCATCAATAGAAAGAATAAAAGGAAATTTTGAAATGGATTTTGCCCATTAATCCTCAGAGCCTCTGTATTTCAGTGGCATTTACTTTTGCCACTGAGACACTGAAACACAGAATAAATGAATGAACCCCATCATCAACAAAAGGTTTTAATAGGAATTGGACTCGCTGTTCTTGCAACCATCATTTGGTCAGGCAATTTTATAGTTGCGAAATATGTAATTCATGATATCCCTCCAATTACTTTGTCTTTCTATCGTTGGCTCACAGCAACAATTATCCTTTTGCCATTTGCATGGAAATATTTATTACCTGAACTAAAAATTGTAAAAGAAAGAATTTGGTATTTTCTGTTAGCGGCTGTTACAGGAGTAAGCCTGTTTAATACATTTGTTTACATTGCAGGACATCAATCCACATCCACTGCAATAAATATGGCATTATTGGGTACCTGCACCTCTCCTATTATTTCAGTTATTCTTGCCAGATTATTTTTAAAAGAAAAAATAAATGGGTTACGGATTATCGGGATGCTGATCTGCATTACCGGAATTCTCTTTTTACTAAGTAAAGGCAAATTCGAAAACCTGCTATCATTCCGTTTTTCAAAAGGCGATTGGTGGATGCTTGCTGC
>JANPEU010000381.1:0-5239 GCA_031423175.1 Bacteroidota bacterium | reverse complement strand
TAGCAACAATTTTTCCATTGGCAGGATTGATTTTTAAAATATAATCGTACTGCCATTGATTGGCAAAAATAAATCCATCTATAAATTCCAGTTCATTTAGATTGTGTGTGTTTATTCCTGCATCAGTTACTGTTAAAGATTTTTCTTTTTTAAAAGAAGAGGGCTCGTAATAATCCAAATCACCATTTCCAGTACTTATAATCAAGCTTTTTCCGTTCGTTGTTATTCCCCAACCTTCTGTAGCTAAGGGAAATTCTTTAATTTTTTTAAAATCTAACGTATAAAGAAAGACTACATTTTGTTGCCAGGTGAGTTGATAGATCGTGTCGTTTAATATCGTAATGCCTTCTCCAAAATATTTATCCTCAAGCTTAACAGACTTTAATATTTTTCCGGTTTTAAAATCCACTTTCATCAACTTCGATTTTTGATAATTACCAGTGCCCTCATACATTTCACCTTTATAAAAAGTAAGTCCTTGAGTATATGAAGTTGTATCATGCGGATATGAGGGGGCTATAATAGAATAACTAAGATTAATTGGTGTATCAGGATTTACTTCATCGGGAGTATCCTTACCTCCATTATTGCATGCAACTAGTAAAAAGAGTAAAAATAAAGGGCTTATTTTTTTCATACCGATTTTAAATAAGAGACAAATGTACAATTTGCCATTTATTGATCTTGGTAAATAAAAGATAATAAAAGTATATTTACTAATACCCTAAATTATAAAGTTTGAATTATCGGATTATCTTTGTAACTCAAACCATTCATGTTTTCCTTTCCACTTGATTCAATTCGATAATATTCTTGTTAAAAGCCAGATCCGAATATCCTGGAACTCCAATTATACTTTTTAAAAAATTGAACCTCTTAAATGAAAGGAATTCTGTACCTGTTTTTATTATTATTTTTATCCGCCCAAAGTTTTTCACAAAAAAAATGTGAGACGTTCCGTTATTTTCAACATGAACTAAATGAAAACCCGGGGTTTAAAAAAAACCAACTTGCAATTGAGGAATTCACAAACCGATATATTACTTCGAATTTGCTTAATCAGAATAATCAGCAACGGGTATCGGGGCTCCCCATAATAAAAATTCCGGTAGTTGTACATGTACTGTATCACTTTCCAGAACAAAAAATTTCGGATGCTATAATTAAGAACCAGATTGCAATTCTAAACCGTGATTTCAGAAGAAAAAACCCCGATACATCTTTAACTCCTGTATCATTTAGAAAAGTGGCGGCAGATTGCGAAATAGAATTTTATTTAGCCACTTCCGATCCATTTCTATTTTCTACAACGGGCATTGAAAAAAAATATACACCAGTGCTTAGCTGGGGCACATCCGACAAAATGAAGTTTAATGATGAGATGGGGGCTAATGCATGGGATTCAAAAAAATACCTTAACATTTGGGTGTGTAATACAGGTGATCTTGCCGGCTTTTCATCCTTACCCGGAGGCGATCCTAAAAAAGATGGAATTGTAATAGACTTTGGAGCCTTTGATACAAATTTTTTTGGCAATGGGTATGATATGGGCAGAACGCTTGTGCATGAAGTTGGTCATTGGTTAAATCTGAAACATATCTGGGGCGACAGTGATTGTGGTGATGATGGCGTGACTGATACACCAAAGCAGGAAATATATACTTCTGAATGTCCGACAGGAGTTCGTATATCCTGCAATAACGGAGCGGCTGGAAATATGTATATGAACTATATGGATTTTACAAATGATGCATGCATGAATCTTTTTACAAAAGGTCAAAAACTAAGGATGCGTTCTTTATTTGCTGCGGGTGGCGCCAGAGAATCAATTTTAAGTTCAACGGGATTAGCTACCCCAATAGCAATCGTAAGGCCAATTGAAATACCAGATCCGAAATGGTTATTTGCAAAAATTTACCCAAATCCGGTTTCTGATAAACTATTTTTTAATTTAGAATATGATATTCGTTGGGTCGGAAAAACAATAAATGTTGCAAACCTGATGGGACAAAATGTTATGCGGATTATCATTACTTCCAAAACAATGGAAGTGGATATAAGTAAGCTGCAAAGCGGAATCTATTTTTTATCGGCAAAAAAAGAAGATGGTGAATGGATACGTCATAAGTTTATCAAAATATAATTGGACCTGAGAGACCAATAGAGAACGGCAGCTATGAATAAAATCATGGCTGTTTTTTTTAGTACATTTTATAACTCGGATAATTTTTTAACAGCAATTTCCGGGATAACTACAATCTTTTTCTTTTGATAGTCATACCCAAGCATTCCTGTTTTTATTCTGGCTACTAATACTTTCCCTTTTTCTGTTTCTTTTTCTATTTTATAATAAAAATCAAAACCCACTTTGGAAAAGCCGGTCGCTTTTACAGAAACAAAAACAACTTCGCCATGAAACAATTCACTTTTATATTCAATAGACGCATCCGATATTATCAATCCAATGCCTTCAATCTTCAACTCACCATAGCCTGCTTTTTTTAAAAACTGAACTCTGGCTTCATGTGCTAAGGAAAGTATAGAATCGTTGCCAGCATGACCACCATAATTAATATCGGAAATCCGAATCGAAATTTGGGTTGTAAAATTGAATTGTTCAGGAAGCTCTATATGAATCCTTGCCATAATTATTTTTTATAAAAATAAGGAAAGCGAATTGTGAATTTAGCCTGATTGCGACAGGAATGAAATTAATGGTAATAAAACTAGCATTCCCCTTTAGAGCCTGTCCCGATATATCGGGAGGATAGGGGCAGGTTTATTTCAAAATATCTGCTAACTCCAATGGATCAAAGGAAGATAAAGGTGCGTTGGCTAATTTTTCCTGCCAGGTCTTTACTAAATCATCGCAAAACTGTTTGTTCAAACTTGCCAAAGCACTTTGCGCTACACTTCCATCTTTGTTATAGATGCATTGAAGATCGGCTAGTTTTTTTGAAACCTTAACAATGGAACAATCATCACTCAGATACATTAAATAACGTGGTGCAACTGTATCCGATTCATTACTTACAATGCCGACTCTCTTATTTCGCTGAGCATTATTTACATCTGCAATTATTTCTTCGGTGCCGGAATGATTGTTTTGAAAACTGTTTAAGGAAGCAATGATGTCTTTCTCTGTTTGTGCTATTGCTGTTTTTTTCCCTTTAGTAGAAATTTGTTTTATCGAAGGTTCTTTTAAATCAACTGTTGAAGCAATGACAGTTTTATCAGAATTCAGCACTTCGGTATTTTGAACTGGAGATTGAATAACGGGGTTTTCTTTTGCTTCCTTTGCAATTGACACAACTTCAGTTTTATTCGTCTCACTATTTAAAAATTTAATACCACCCCATGCAATTAAACCAACTACAACAGCGGCAGCTGCAAATTTGATAATCCGGTTGTATTTTTTTACAAAAGATATAACGGGAGTTGTCGAATCAAGCTCAGATACAATCGTATTCCAACTTTTTTCTGGTGGGTTCATCTCGATTGCTGAAAGATGTTTTGCTATTTTTATATTCACTAAATCCTCATTCAATTGTCCCGCAATTCTATTCCAAATGCCAGCTGGTGGGGTCTCGCTGATTTTATTTAATTTTTCAGCAATCGTTTTTGTATCAGCAAACTCTTTTAAATCATTCTCAATTATATTCCAATTGGAATCTGGTGGAATGGAGTTGAGTCCAAATAATTTATTTTTAAGTTTTGCCTCCAATAACAGATCGTCGAGTTCAATAGAGATATTGTTCCAGACATTTATTGGTGGAGCGATTTCAATATTATATAGTTTTTTTTCAAAGCTCATCTTTCAATATCAATATGTTGTCTTATCATATCCTGCAGAATAACTTTTGCTCTTGATAACTGCGATTTACTGGTGCCTTCAGTAATATTTAGCATCTCGGCAATTTCTTTGTGCGCAAATCCTTCTACTACATATAAGTTAAAAACAGTTCTATAGCCCGGACTTAATTGCTGCACCAATTTCAAAATATCTTTTTCACCCATATCATCCAACGCTGTTATCGTTTTACCAGCAATAGTGTTTTCTTCACGTTCAGTTACCGGTTGCATATAGTGCTTACGTCGAAAGTGCTCAATCGCTGTATTTACAAACACTCTGCGTATCCAACCTTCAAAAGATCCTTCGCTGCGAAAACTGTCTAACTTCCTGAAAATTTTAATAAATCCTTCCTGCAAAATATCCTGTGCATCGTCGGCATTGCTTGCGTAGCGAAGGCAAACGCCATACATTTTTGGAGAAAACCTCCGGTACATTTCTTCTTGCATCCGGCGATCCTGATCTAAGCATCCTCTTATTAAGTCGCCTTCTGTTATATTGGGGTTGCTTTGAGGGTTCAATTTATTTATTTTTTTACCGTATTTAAAAAATGAAGCAGTTTATCCATTGCAATTCTGCGGTGATTGAAAATATTTTTTTCCTTCAATGTCATTTCAGCAAATGTACGGGATTCGCCATCTGGCGCAAACACAGGGTCATATCCAAAACCCATGTTTCCTCTTGGACTGTCAGTGATTTGCCCGTGGCAAATTCCTTCAAATAAATATTCTTTCTTATCCATAATTAAAGAAATGACAGATCGGAACTTTGCTATGCGGTTTGTTTCGCCTGCCAGTTTTTGCAATAATTTTTCAGTATTCTTTTCAAAGGATCGTTCATCACCGGCATATCTTGCACTCTTAACGCCCGGCTCACCATTTAATGCATCAACTTCCAACCCGGTATCATCAGCAAAACAATTGATACCTGTTAACCGGTAAATTGTTTTTGATTTTTCAGAAGCATTTTCTTCCAACGTATCATATGGCTCCGGAATTTCCTGATCAATTCCTGCTTCACTCAGTGTGAGCAATTCAAATTTTGAACCAACTACTTCCTTCAATTCATCAATTTTATGTTTGTTATTTGTTGCAAAAATTAATTTCATAAAATGCTATAAAATGTTGAGGAATTGGCTTACCCTATTTTGGGTGTTTTTATAATATCATCAATTATTTCTATATGATGATGGGTATGTATAAGAAGAAATTTAATTGTGGATTTTAAATTCAGGTTACCAAATACGGGATGATTAATATATTGGTTCGCTTTTAAATTGTTTAGTTCTGTGAGTTTATCTTGAGTCAATGTTAAATGATTTTTAAGTGACTCGGTTGTAAAAATAGTTTTGGGTTGAACTCTGTCGGGCGCCTTTCCTTTTCCTCTTGG
>JANPEU010000380.1:0-1519 GCA_031423175.1 Bacteroidota bacterium | reverse complement strand
TCAAACATTAAATATGGTAATGCAAATTTTAAGTGTCAGTCTTTTTGAAAAATGTGATATACGAGATTTGTTTTTTGATCAAGAAGCCAAGATAGTTAGTAAACTACCTTCGCTTTTTGATAACTTAACGGGACAGTAGTGATCATCATTAGTTGCGTCGCACTCTTGTACTGCATAACATTATTGAGCAAATGAAGATACTGGTATTTGATAATTACGATTCATTCACATACAACCTGGTTCACCTTGTTGAGAAGATAACGCATGAGAAAGTGGATGTGTACCGCAATGATGAGTTGCCGCTGGAAAAAGCGAAGGGCTATGATAAAATTATTTTATCACCCGGGCCGGGTATTCCTGAAGAAGCCGGTTTGTTGTTACCATTAATAAAAGAATATGCTGCAACAAAATCGATTTTGGGAGTTTGCTTAGGTCATCAGGCAATTGGTCAGGCATTTGGCGGTGATCTGATAAATTTGAGTACGGTTTATCATGGAGTAGCGACTGATTGCAAATTGAATATTGTTGAAAGCAGGCTGTTTGAAGGTCTTCCTGCTTCGATAGAAGTTGGACGTTATCATTCATGGGTTGTATCAAAAAAAAATTTTCCGGAAGAACTAGAAATAACTGCCGAAGATGATAATGGAATGATAATGGGTTTGCAACATAAAAAATTTGATGTACAAGGTGTGCAGTTTCATCCGGAGAGTGTGCTAACTCCAGATGGAGAAAAGATATTAAGGAATTGGCTGAAGTGAAATTGAAATAAAAACTTAGAGCCTTTGTGTCTTTGTGCCTCCGTGTTTCAATATTGTTGTAAAATCATAATTTTTTTGAAACACAACGACACTAAGGCACAGAGACACAAAGAAAAAGCAGGATAAAAAATATTACACGAGCTAATAATAAACGTGGCATGAAAAAGATACTTCAATATTTATTTGAACACAAAACACTTTCAAGAGAACAGGCGAAGGAAGTTTTGGTAAACATTGGCAAAGGAATTTACAACGAGCATGAGATAACGGCTTTCATGACAGTATATCTTATGCGGAGTATAACAATTGATGAGCTGCAGGGATTCCGTGACGCATTGCTTGAGTTATGTGTGCCCGTGGATTTAAATGAATTTCAAACTCTAGACATTGTAGGTACAGGTGGAGATGGAAAAAATACTTTTAATATTTCTACACTAAGTTGTTTTATTGTGGCAGGTGCGGGACAAAAAGTTGCCAAACATGGTAATTATGGAGCATCATCTATAAGTGGAGCAAGTAATGTGATGGAACAATTGGGTTATAAATTTAAAAACAGTAATGATGCATTGAAAAAAGAAATTGATGAAGCCGGAATTTGTTTTTTGCATGCTCCATTATTTCATCCGGCATTAAAAACGGTTGGGCCGATAAGAAAGAACCTTGCTATGCGGACATTCTTTAATATGCTCGGGCCAATGGTGAACCCCGCATCACCGGCTTATCAGTTGGTTGGTGTTTTTAATTTAGAAATGGCAAGAATT
>JANPEU010000379.1:0-2059 GCA_031423175.1 Bacteroidota bacterium | reverse complement strand
TTTCCAGAAGAAGAATTAAAGCAGCCTGATTTTCGAAAATTGAAAGAAGAACTTTCTACTCCTGTTGAGACAATAATAAAAACAGAGGTTTCAAAAGAAAATGCAGAAATTTCATTTCCTTCAGATTTTACGAAGCAGCCTGAAATGCTAAGACAGAATGCAATGAACAATAAAGATAACTGGGCAGATATCGTTTTTCCAGATGAAGTCGAAAAGCAACCAGGGGAATTGTCCCAACAGCAGGGTTTTATAGAGCATGAAAAATATTTTCCAAAGAAAACAGTTTATGTAACAATGCCCCGGCAATTGCATATACAAAAACAAGAACCCGTTTTTAATATCCATTCTTACCCTGTATCGAATACTCATGAAGTACCCATTGTGATCGGAACAAAATACTCGCAGCCATTGGATGAAATAAAAGAAATGTATGTAAAAAAACTCCAGGATCGGAAAAAGCAATCTGCTAAAAATAAATTTATTAATGAAAGTTTGAAAAAAGCTGCTGTATTTATTGGTATCATCTCAATTGGTGTTTTAATTGGGTTTGCTATAAAACCAAAGGGGGCAGAAAAAATTGCATTAACAAATTCGGCAATACCCACTAGTCCTGAAACTACAACTACCATAACGAATGACCCAGTTAATGAAATAGTAAAAGAAGAAAGACCGGCAACAAATGCGAATGAAACAATTGGTATAAAAGTTTCTGATAAAAATATTGATGAAGTACCGGTTTCAGAACAAAAAACATTTGTGGAAAAAAAAGTAGTTATGCCTGTAGAAAAGCAAGTTGATGCAGAGAAAAAAAATACGATGCCAGTAAAGCAAAAAGTAAGTCATGAAAAAGAATTAGCAATAGCAAAAGAAGCATTACACGGTGTGGAAATAACTGAGAAAGGAGAAAGGATAAAACAGACAAGAGAGAATACTATTTTCAGTGAAACAAAAGAAACGAATCCTGCTCCTCCGAAAAGCTTAAGTGGGTTTGTTTCCATAAAAAGCAATGAATATTTTATTGTGGCTTTTGGAGGTATAAGAAATCTTCAATTGACAGTTAATAACGATTCTAAATACGCTTTGGATAATGTGTTGGTTGAACTAAATTATCTAAAACCAAACGGTCTTTTATTGAAAGAAGAAAATATTTATTTTAAATCAATAGCACCCAACGGTTCTTTAACTATTCGTGTACCAGATACCAACCGGGGAATAAAAGTAAATTTTAAGATAATAAAAGTGGAGTCAAAAGAATTTAATTCGGATATGGCGGGGCTATAAGTAAAAAGAAAAAATGCAATATAATAACCCGTTGACGGAGTTAATTTATTTAGCCCTGCATGTACGGGGCAGAATGTCAGTAGAAAAATCGATTTTATTATGCTTTTCTGAGCTCCATCGGTGCGAAATATAAAACATATCGCTCCGAAGGAGCTAGAAGCCTGGCGGTTCTTTTATTTTCTATTAATATTTCGGTCCCATGGTCCATTAAAAATAAATTTTGAAATAACTCCACATACGGGTTATAATAATATTCATTACAATTCACCAGTTGCATTAAAACCTGATTTTGAAATGCTGCTTTTCTTTTATTTCTTTTTTGAAGAGAACTAACCCGATAAAAAAAAGGTCTATTGTGCAGGTCACTGATGAATTATTTTTTATTTCGTTCCAGGCCTGTTCCATTTCAGGACTCCAATGAATGTCATCAAATACAAAGATGGTTGAGTTATTTAACTTGCTAAGAAGCTGATTAAAATAATTTATTGTTGGAGCATAGCGGTGGTTGCCATCTATAAATACAAAGTCAATGGATGCCTCCTGTGTTAGTATCGATTGAAGTGTTACATCAAAATTTCCTTTTATTAGTTCGATATTTTTTAATTTCAGCAGATCGAAATTTTTTGTTGCGACCATAGTAATCGCTTCTGCGCCTTCAAGTGTAATAATTTTTGCAGAAGAATTATTAAATGCAAGATAGCAGGTTGTTATTCCAAGCGAAGTACCCAGTTCAATAATCGTGGCTGGTTTATAATACTGAACTATTCGGTAAAGTAAC
>JANPEU010000378.1:0-1860 GCA_031423175.1 Bacteroidota bacterium | reverse complement strand
TACAATCATTTAAAAAAAATCTGGAAACTCCGGTAGGAATGATGCTTTAAATAGATAATTTCTGATAGTTAATAGTTGAGGCTCAAAAAAGTGAAGAATTTAAACACAGAGTAACAGAGGATTTGAGTTACACAGAGAAAGTAAAATTGAAAATCAATACTCCGTGTAACTCTGTTTCTCCTTTTCTCTTTGTTGAAAATACTTTTGACAGCCTCTTTTTTTATTTATAACCTCCCTATTTTAAAAAAATTTATTTTCAGTAATTTTTGAAACTTCAAAACATGTATAGTAGCTTTGTTTTATGAAACTTATAGAAGCCAAACAACAATTCATCAGTAGTTGGGGAGCATTTGGTACGCATTGGGGTATCAACCGTACCATGGCGCAAATACATGCACTACTACTCATCAGCCCGGATCCGGTTACCCAGGATGATATTATGGAAGGACTCAACATCAGCCGTGGTAATACCAATATGAATATTCGTGAACTCATCAACTGGGGGTTGGTTGATCGGGTTATACTACCCGGCGAACGTAAAGAATTTTTTATAGCTGAAAAAGATATCTGGAAAGTAGTGAGGCAGATTGTAAAAGAAAGAAAAAAAAGAGAACTCGATCCCATGCTTAAGTTATTGGATCAATTAGAAGATGTGGAAGGGGACAAACGTGATAAGAATGTAAAAACATTTGTGGATACAATAAGCGGAATAAAACGATTAGGACTTCAGGCAGATAGAACGTTAGACATAATGATTAAAGCAGAAGAAAACTGGTTTGTAAATAATCTCATAAAACTTTTTAAATAAAATGAAAACATATAAATCAATTGACATCGGGCTTCAGGCATTAATAATAGTCGCAATGATTCTTAGCTATGCGTTCTCAAGTGCAGCTATCTTATACGGTGTTTTTATACTCGGCTTTGTCCAACTTATCAGCATGCTTGTTCATTTACCTGTTAAGCAAGTATGGAAAAGTAAACTAAGAAAAATATATCATTGGTGCCTGCTGTTGCCAGTTGTTGGTTTTGTATATGCATTAAATCAGGACGGAGAAGATAAATATAATATGGCAGGCATGGAGACGATGCTTTATGTATTGATTTTTTCTTTGTTGCTGGCCATATTTTATTTAACCATCTGTGTTATTGAATTTAAAAAATTGAAAAAACCGGTTTAATTTTTTTTAAAAAATTATTTATTTTCAAAATTTTATAAAAAGAGAAATATCAAAATCAATTTATTATACTGAAAGCAGCAATGCAGATTATCTTTAAACAATGATAAAGACAACATTGGTTCTTGGCGCATCCACCAATCCTGCCCGTTACAGTTTTCTTGCTGTTAATCGCTTACGAAATCATCTTCACCCGGTATTTGCAATTGGAAAAAGAAAAGGAATTGTTAGTGATGTAATGATTGAAACAGAAAAAAAATATTTCCCAACGATTCATACCATCACCCTTTATCTTAATGCGGATCACCAAAAAGAGTATTATGATTATATTCTTTCTTTGAAGCCACAACGAATAATATTTAATCCCGGAGCCGAAAACCCTGAACTGGCTTCACTTGCAGCCGAACATAATATAGAGGCAATTGACGCATGCACACTCGTAATGCTTAGCACCGGACAATACTGATTCAATTCCTTTCTACGGATTATTACGATTGCTTTTTCCCCTTTCTACGATTATCATTTTATTTTCTACGATTTTTTTCAAAGTACTACCACCCGATTTATACCAATTAGGTAATCGTATTCTTGTTCGTAAAATAATTAATTACAAATCTTGCATACGTATCCTAACCCTGTGAAGAATGACAGTTCAAAAATCAAACTGTCATAAACAAAAGTT
>JANPEU010000377.1:0-4766 GCA_031423175.1 Bacteroidota bacterium | reverse complement strand
AGAGTCTATTACTTTATTCAACTGCCTTCTTGTATGATTCACTTTGTATTCCTGGGAAAGCTCACTGCTTATTTTTGTGTACCCGTAGTAATGTTCAAAGATGAATTCTTCAACACGACCCGGTTCCATTCTGCCGTTGTTAGTATGAGGCGTTGCTTTGTGTTTAGCCTACCAACAAATATATTATGATTTTTTTTACTTCGAAAGCCTATGTTGTGTGTAGTTGCTTAATCGTTAAGTCTATTTTCTATATCCATTCGCTCATGCAAAATTCTAATTATCTCTATCGTGTCATTTAGTACTCTGTAAAAAATGAGATGAAATTTGACTTTCGAAGCCCGATAGCCTTTTCGAATATGCTCCTTTGATTTGCCTGCATTGGGATTCTTGCAGATATAATTAATTTCATCAAATATTAGATTATAGTAACGATCTGCTTGTTCTACAGACCAGTTTTCAACGGTGTAAAGCCAAATTTCTTCCAGGTCAGAAACGGCCTTTTTACTAATAACAAATGGAAGTGTTTTCATAAAAACTTGCTATGCAGTTTCTTCAAATTGGCTTTGGGATTAAAATTCTTTTCCATTCCGCTCTTTTCACCTTGAGAAAGGGCCTTATTAAGATCTTTCATTTTGAATTCTTCCGATTCCAAAAGCCTTAGTGCGGTTCTGATTACTTCACTTGCTGGGTTGTATTTGCCAGATGAAACTTTCGTAGAAATAAATTCCTCAAAGTGTTCACCCAACAAAATTGACGTATTGCGTGCCATAAAATTTACTTTGTATAAAAGTACCAATAATTGGTATTTAGTCCAAAAAATATTTCTAAAATTTATGTGCTCAAAACAATTACACAAAAGGTTAGGGCTTTTTATGTCGTTGGTATGTGGCGTTGCTTTGTGTATAGCCTACCAACAAATATATCATGATTTATTTTCTTCGTTATGTTGGTATGCCAACCACATGGCTCTGCTGCATACCAACCGCAGAAATAAAGAAGTTGTCAATAGTGCAGAGGTGTCGGCAGACAGCCCTGATAAACTTGTTCAAAAAAAATACTACATTCAAGACGGTTGGTGTATGGGGCAGCCTATATTAGAGATAAAATATGGTCAGATTAAAATGTGGTCTGAGCCGGGAGATGAAATAGTTATACCAACACATCTTTTATTTAAGATAGTGGTAGAATACGCTACTAATCTTTTGAATGAGCAGAAGTCTTGTATTTCTGAAATACAGCAGTGATTTCTGTTTTTATATAATTAGGAAGCTCTTGTTGTTCGGTAAATATAAGTTCATCATTAAGTATTAGATAATACTTATTCAATCTTTCCTTTAAGAAGTCAATATATTTTTGTTCAATAATTAGTAGGTCTAATAACAGTTCATCGTATGCCGTTATTTCTGGTTTATTATTTGGGTCTTTGTAAAAAGATGACTTCAATTTATTTAATGACAATAATGCGTCTGTTTTTATTTTATCAAGTCTTTTGCTACCAAAAACATCTGAATATTCTTTTTCTAAAACTATATTTATTTCGGAAATACATTCGGCGATTTCATAACCACCATACATATTATATCCTCTTGCCTTGTCTGCCAAATAAGAAACCGAAGCCTTTAATAAAAGATTTAATTCTATTAGACTTTTGTGGTCTTCATATTTAAAAACCTCTACTCTGTGTATAATTGTATTGAGCATATTATAAAGTTTATTGTCCTATGTCATATATCAACCGTAAGTGAATATATTTTATCTTTGGTATCATGCCAAAGAAAAAAACGTCTAATACAAGGCTAAAGAAAAAAGTGTCGTATAAAACAAAATGGCCGATTGGGAAACCAATCATGTATTCATTTCTTTTAAAAAATCGGCGATTGAATCCTTAATCTGTTCATTTGATGGGTATGAAATGTTTTTTAATGGCTCTTTTCGTTCAGAATTACACTTGTCCCTTAGATTTTTTACCGAACTTTTCCAAATGGGTAAAAGTTCATCAACGGTAAGTTCGGAGTCTATATTAAATTCAAAAGTTGTGCTGCAAGGAACTTTTAGTTTTGTTTCTGCGGCTTGTTTATCATAAAGACAAAACGAAGCTATTATTGACATCGTTATTGAATCCTCGTCTTGCTCTGCGCTGCACTCAAAATCTATTAATGGAGTAGCCATGAATTTACCGGTAGGTATTTTATACTTTCCCAAATGAACCGCAGTTTGTTTTAAGTCTTTAATCATTTACTATTGCTTTGTTATGATATATTTGGTCAAACCATCAGCGAACCGTTAGCCGGGATTTCCAATGTTAAGCCCAATTGCACAAGCGGTTTTTTTGTGTACTGATTGTGCTTCTATTTGACTATATCTTTCAGTTTAATTTCTTTAAGGATTGATTCCATTTCTGAATGCCAAAACTCGCTATCGTATGTGGAAAAATTAATTTCAAAAACAAGACTTTTTTTGCCGTTAGGGATAACGACAACATACAGGGTCAGTGGTTCTTTATAAAAAGAAGGGAACTCAACTATGTACTTTGTATTTATTGAATAATATCGGTCTTTAAAGTTTTTTGAAAAATCAAAAATTATATCTGGTTCAGGGAAATAAGATTTAATAATCTTACCCCCGATCTTACCGAGCTTATCTCTTAAATTTTTAAGTTGTACATATTCCAAGTCTCTCAAAAAACTGGAATCGTAGAAATTAAGGTAAGAAGATTGCTTGAGAATATCCATGTCAACACCCCCCGCAGTGAAATAAAAAAAGGAGTTGGTATATTTTTCATTAAAGTTACTATCTGGGAAAATAGAAAAATTGTTTTCGTTTTTTGGCAGTTGAAATTCTTTTGCAATTCCACTTGCTATTTTATCTTGAATTGAATTAATGGGTTTGATATAGCTCGGAAGTCTTATCGAGCCATAATCACTAAGGCTGTAACTTGTCCAGCTTTTTTTTAAATCTTGTAAAAGGGTTTGACTAAAAGAAGAGTCCCCCGACAAGAAGCAACCTATAATAAGAACACAAATTTTTTGTAGCATTAGTTTCGTTTTTTCATTTATCAAAAAGAGTTGCATTCGTTCTGTCCCCGCAAGCAATGTGTCCAACCCGTTTATGGTTTTATCACTGTTGCCCAATCCGTGTTACGTCAGCCGAGAATACATTCGGTCAGCCCCAATAGAATTACCAATGCTAACCTGCCCATCGGTAGTTATAAAAACTGTTGTGCCTGTTGTAATCATTGCCGATAACGGATTTCGCATTGCCGGTGTTTGAGAGAAGAAAAATAAAAATGTATTGCGCAGCTTTTTATTTTTCGAGAACGAAAACAGCGGTGAAAAAGACGGTCAAATAGCGGCAATGCTATGATATACGAAGTTTGCTGCCGCTGTAAACGACCCCGTCTTTTTCTTGCGAAATCCGATATACAAAATTTAGGTAAGCTAAAGCAACTTCCTGTTGCGGCTTACCGTGTGTGCAGCGTCTTGTGCGGCAGCAAATTTTGTATATCATTATGCTTTGCGATATACCTGGTATAAATTTCCCTTGATTATCAATTGATTTTTATGCCAGATAATTTTTATAAATTTAATAAATTTTTCTCAGGTTTCAGGAGTTTAAAATTCCTCAGGCGATTTTGGAATGCCTCCAAAATTTTCTTTTATTTTTAATCGCAGTGAGATGATAAATGTATAACTGTTATCACCGGGCATTTTTCCCCATGCAATAGAAAGAGGAGCTACCTGATAGCCTAAGAAAAAATAATTGTAAATACCTGCTGTTACCATGTTATCCTCTTCAATTTCTTTGTATTCAAACCGGAAGAAATCGTAACTGAATCGTTTATGAAAACGGGTAACTTCTTTTTGCACTTTGGCTAATCCTGCTGCACTATTTTCGGTAAGCCCCAAAATTTGATAGATAAGAATTGTGTCATTCGTCTGCAAAGAATCATTGTAAACCAGTTCGGTTTCACCCATCCGCAGTTGTGTTTCTTTTGCTTTAAAATCAAAAGGGTTAAACTGCTTATAATTTCCATTGAGAAAAAAGAGAGTGCTGTCTGTTCTTTTTTTCATTTCTTTTTTTACAAAAGAAGTGTCTGTTAAGATGTCGGTAAGTACGGTGCTGAATCTTCTGTCAAATGGATTGACACGGTAATAAAGTTTTATTGCTTTGTCAAAACCTGATTGACAAAAAACAGGTTGATTGAATTCGAGCAGAAGTATGATGAAAATGATTTTCTTCATATCAGTTGGTAAGTCCTTTTATCCATTTTATGATAGCTGCATCCCAATGCAACAAACGGAATGCTGTATAAAAAAGAAAGATGGCAAATATTTTTTTTACCGTTTCTTGCGGCAAGGATAGTGCAATCTTACTTCCGAGCCATCCACCCAATACAAAAGCAATACTCATTACGCCGACTACTTTTATATCAATCTGTCCTTTATTATAATAATTCATTACAGCTAAGATGCCAACCGGCAATAATAATAATCCTAACGAAGTGCCCTGCGCCTGGTGCTGTGTAAAACCCAGAAAGAAAATTAATGCGGGTACAATAATCAATCCGCCGCCTACACCAACCAATCCACTTAAGATGCCGGCAGCCACACCAATGGCCAGCAATAACAAAACAGTTTCCGTATTCATTTTCTTAAATTTATTTTGCATTAGTTGTTACCATATTCTTTTTTGTATAGTGCAATTGCTTCATTAATTACAGTGTAAGCAATTTCTTTTTCCTGAAAATTATCAATCACCACTTTTTT
>JANPEU010000376.1:0-10809 GCA_031423175.1 Bacteroidota bacterium | reverse complement strand
ACCGGTCATAAGCCACATGAAACTTTACACCTGGAGGCAACCCTTTTTCAACATCTTTAATTTTCTCCTTTACTTTATCAATAACATCTTTTGCATTTTCACCATATCGCATGATTACTATTCCACCTACTTTTTCTCCTTCACCATTTTCTTCTATAATACCCAAACGCAGTTCACCACCCATTTGTACTGTAGCAATATCTTTCACCCGGATGGGAATAGAACCTTGCGTCATCAATGGTATTTCTTCAATGTCTTTTATCTGGGTGATGTAGCCGATGCCTCTTATGATATATCCCATATCAGCCATCTCAAATTTTCTTCCGCCAACATCATTATTGTTTGCTCTTACTTTTTCAATCACATCCATTAAAGAAATGTTGTAATAGCTTAGCTTGTGCGGATCTATTACTATCTGATATTGTTTTTGAAAACCTCCAAAGGATGCTACTTCACTTACACCCGGTACTGTTTGTAAAGCAAATTTGATGTACCAGTCCTGCAATGCCCGCAATTCTCCTAAATCATGAGAGGGTGCATCTAAGGTGTACCAAAAAATATGTCCTAAACCGGTACCATCCGGGCCTAATGTGGGAACAACATTTTGCGGCAATAAACGCTGTGCATAATTAAGACGTTCCAATACTCTTGTACGGGCCCAATAAATATCTACATCATCTTCAAAAATTACAAACACAAAACTCATCCCGAACATTGAGTTGGCACGGATGTTTTTTATTTTAGGGATGCCCTGCAGGTTACTTACTAAAGGGTAAGTTACCTGGTCTTCCATTATCTGCGGACTTCTGCCCATCCATTCCGTAAAAATGATAACCTGATTTTCAGACAGATCAGGTATAGCATCTACCTTAGTATTGTTTACTGAATAAATACCATAGGCAGTAACTGCCGCTGCTATCAGCAGAACAACCATACGGTTCTTTAAAGCCCATTTAATGGAATTGCTGATCATACTATTAATTTAAGCTGGAAGCGATCAATTTAGTTAAATTAATTTTTGTTGAAGCATACTTCAAACATTAAATAAAAGTGTTTACTACAAAATGATTACTCATTCTTTTTTTTCAAGTCCATTCCGCATTTAGAGCATTTGCCAGGTTTATCGCTGGTAACATCTGAGTGCATCGGGCATGAATAAGTTTTTGAAGTCTTTTCTGTTTCCTTCAAATCCATTCCGCATTTAGGACACTTACCTGATTTATCACTTGTTTCATCCGTGTGCATGGGACAAGTATATGTTTTCATTACTTCCATTTTCATTTTTTCTTTGGATGAACGGTTCATTACTGTCCCACATTTAAAGCACTTGCCTGGTTTGTCGCTTGTTTCCTCCGGGTGCATAGGACAAGTGTAAATTTTCATCACTTCCATTTTCATTTGCTCCTTTTTTGATTTGGTCAAATCCATTCCGCATTTGGAGCATTGACCCGGTTTTTTACTCGATTCTTCCGGATGCATCGGGCAGCTGTATTTTATTTTTTCAGTTTTTTGTTTGGGAGCCTTCATTTTGCTCATTGCACTGTCTTGTGCAAAAACAGAAACAGACAGGATGGTTAAAGCTGCCATCATCAGTATTTTAAATGATTTCATTTTTATATATTATTAATATGAAGGAATTAATTGCAGGAACATGGCATATATAAATACCTATAGCCCGGCAAACAGATTGCCCGGCTTAAAGAGGATAGTAATCTTTAAATAAGGAAAACACAATTGCGGATGTACACCGCAACACCGCAACTTTTGGGTGGGGCATGACTGAAAGGACTTTCCTCTGTAACAGAAGGAAAATTATTGGAAGGAATTTCGATAAAGGGAACTGGCAATGCCACAGCTATCAACTGTATAAATTGAAACCCTGTTTCGGCTGTTTTTTGGTCGGTAGTATTCTTTATGAATTTATATTCATCCTTGCAGCAACCATTGTCTTTTTCATTGCTTTTCTCCATTCCGCATTTGCTGCAGGATTTGGAGTTGTTATGCCCAATCCCCCAATCAGCAAGCTTATCCATGCAGTAGTGCATGTGTAGTGTAACACCTGTGGAAGTACTGATATACACAAGGGCTAATATGGTTACGAGGAATTTTTTCATTACCAATTACAAAATAAAATTATAAAAAAATAATCTAACAGTGTTACACAATTCTGAGTGTCTTTTACACTTTACTCACCTTTTACCCGCTTTCAACAATTTTTTATACCCAATTTTAATATAGATTTCCATTACTTTTTCTTTCTCAGTGCATTCAGAAAAATACGTTCATAACTAATCATGAAACTGTTTTTCATCAACCTGTAAATATCACTTTTCAACTGGAAACGATACCCAAGATTAAGTTTGCTTGTACTATTAAATATCATTTGCAGGGAAGGGGCCAGGTCAACATAATATTTTTCAGCAGGCCAATTAATATTTCTTCCCCCGATTAATTCAGTATAAATATTCAGGTTCGTCTGTTTGTAATCAGTATAGTTTCTTGGAAAAACAAGATAACCTGCCGATACAGAGTAATTAAATGATTCAAATGCATAAGGTTGTGGATATTCCTTTAATGATCTAACCTCATCAAGCACCTCGCTGATACTTGCTGTACCCGATATTGCAAACTTATGCCAGAGCTGTGTAGCAATAATTCCACCTTGTATTCCGCCCTGATCGCCGTACTGCAGGTTGACTTCATTGTGATCCAAATGATTCCTTGTATAAGTTGCTGAAGCAAATGCTGCCATTCTGAAATGCTTATGTACATCATCCAGTGAAAGAAAACGATACTTGGCATAAATTCTGGCTGACTCAAAATAAAAATAATTCTCATGCATATTGGAAAAACCAAGGCTTGTATGAATCATCCATTTCTTATTAAGCCCGAACATAACCTCTGGTGAATAGCGTTGTAATACATCGCTTCGATGTACACCCTTTCCATACATCGCACTCAGTTTGGCAGAAATTGATTTTGCCGGCATGTTGGAAGCTGGCTCTGCATAGGGATAAAGTTCCTGTGCATTCAGCAATGAGGAGCAGCATATAATCAGAATCAGTAAAATTTTTCGCATGCAGAATTATTTTGACAGTAAATCTTTAACAGCATTTTCCAAATCCTTTCCAAATAAATCCATAGCAACCAATTTACCTTCTTTATTTATTAGATAAGAAGTAGGGATAGCTTCTATTTGCCATTTTTGAGCAGTTGCTCCATAAAACCCATTTCCATCTGTTACATGCAACCAACTCATCTTATCTTTTGCAATAGCTTTTTTCCATTGTTTGTCCTCTTCATCAAGCGAAACACTTAAAATTTCAAAGCCTTTGGCCTTATACTTAGCATATAATTTCACCAGATGCTTATTGGCTGCCCTGCATGGGCCGCACCATGAAGCCCAGAAATCGAGCAACACAATTTTATCTGTCAGTGATGATAACTTTAATGTATCTCCGGTTGGGGCTGGCAATGCTATTTCCATAGCTTGCTGGCCGGGTCCTGGTTGTGCATTGCAAAAATTGGCTACTGAAATAAAAAATAAAAGTGGAATAACTTTTTTTTGGTAATTCATACTATGGTTTTTATAAAAGTCTTCCCGCTACTGCGGGAAGACTTGGTTTATCAGATTATAACATGATACACTCTTTCATTTTCTTTTATCCCATCTTTTACACAACAATCGCCGGATTTCCCGTTTTGCACACAGGGATGCTTTGATGAAACTGTATATTTTTTAAACTCCCTTGCCGATAAAAAGTTTTTATCAACCACTGTCAATGTTTTTTCACCATTTAGTGTTTCACTATTTCCATTCAGAAAATGAATATTGATTCCGCTTAGTGATGCATGTTTATCTTTCTCTGCATTCAATCCGGAAAAATTACCAGATACTTTTAATGCAGCAACTGAAAAACCAGCATCCTCCACTGCTTTACTTAACGCATCAAAGTCAACAGGATTTCCTTCTTTAAACACGATAGCATATTCCTGGTTTTTAATATCCACTTTTACTTCCTGCACAAAAGACACTTTTTCCAATGCGACTTTTACTGCTTTTGAACACATAGCACAGGTAAGTCCGCTTGCTTTTAAATTAGCTTTTGTGAACTGGGCATTTATTGATGCTGAAAACAAAACAACAGCTAAAACAAAAATTATTTTTTTCATGCTACGTCAGTTAAAAGATTAATGATGACCTTCTTGTTTTTTGCAGCAATCTTTTCCGTTATGTCCTTCCATGGTACATTTACCATCTTTGCAGCAATCCATTTTTGCAGCACCGTCTTTTTTACAGCAATCTTTTCCATCATGGCCTGCCATGGTGCATTTTCCATCTTTGCAGCAATCCATTTTTGCAGCACCGTCTTTTTTACAGCAATCTTTCCCGTCATGACCTTCCATTGTGCATTTGCCATCTTTACAGCAATCCATAGTTGCAGCAACACCCGATGTTCTGTCATACTTACAGCATGAATGCAATTTATCATAAGTTTCATCTTTTGCTTTTGCACCCACATTATCATAACCTGCATCGGCTATACTTTTCTGAATTTTTGCAAGGTTGGATGTAGTAGAACTGAATTTTACAGTTATAATTTTTGTGTCCTTGTTCCACTCGGCATAGTTTGCTCCAGCGGATTTTGCTGCTTTTTCAATTTTTGCTTCACACATTCCGCAATTGCCGGATACATTGAAGGTTTCTGTTTTAGTTTTTTGTGCAGATCCAGTAATTGCGATACAAGCACAAACTGATGCTAATAAAAATACTTTAATTGTTTTCATTATTTTATGTTTTAACTATTTTAAAATGAATACTGTACAGATGTTGTAAACAGCACAGTACTATTGGGAAGTTGATTTATTCCTGCCGGCCGGCAAGCAGGTTACCGGACGTACAAAAGTGCAATGCAATCCCGTTCGTACGGACTAACCAATAGCACAATCGTCGGCTAGAAAATAAAATCAAATTCTGAAAACGCGGTTTTGCAAATAAATATCCTGATCGGATAGCAGAGGTGGTGAATGATTCTGAAAATCATTGCTCAGAATTTTTTCTATATTGAAAGTTGCAATTAAACTTTTGTGAATTAAGGCAACCGCTTCGGGAGCTTTTAATTCAATATTAATCTGAGAAAAATTGTGAACATCATTCAACTTCACAATTTTCAATTCATCATGGCAACAACCATTACTGTCGTCTGTATGCATGCCACACTTGTTGCAAAACTCTGAAGAAGTAGAATATAATTGTGCAGAATCAAACTTATTCATGCAATAGTGCATATTGACAATAATACCGCTGGTGACAGCAAAATAAATCAGGGTTGATATGGTAGCCAGAAACTTTTTCACTCCGTTGCAAAGATATACGCATTTTTTGGGGAATTAGTTGGCATTTTACAAACGGTTGAAAATTCTGAATCAGTTAACAAAGCTCCACCATAGGCCTAACCTCAGTTGCAAACCCGGATTTGGATAACCCTGAGTTTCAATAATATTATTGGTAAAACCAAAGCCACCCAGATTTCGGACTGTGTTTAAATTTTCTGCCCGAATAAAAAATTTCATGGGGCGGATGCGAAAATGGAAATAAGCTGATATTTCGGGTATTTGATTTTTTATAGTTACCGTTTCCTGATAATAAAACTGGCCAAGGGCAGGTGAATAACCATCGGCTTTGTAGGGTGTATGATACCGGACTTCGGTACCAAAAGCAATATCTAAATTTTTAAATTTTGTTGGGCCTTCATATGCAAAACGGTTTCTTGTAAAAATCAACGGAAGATTTACGGGGGCATTCCCGACTACCTGTTGAAAATAAACTTCTGAATGCCAGTTAAACTTTTTTCCAACCCTAATCGTTTTCTCCAGCGAAATTTGAAGTACATTAAATAAAGATGACTCTTGTGAAAGCCGGTAAAAATTTTTGATAAAAGTGTAATTCGTAAGCAGGAAATAATGTCCCGAAAGTTTTAGCTTACTAGCGGGTTGAAGCAGAGAAGCATAAAAATGAGTAGTGTTTTCTTTTTTGAAATCAACTGATGATTTTAATAAATAAAAACTACTTCGGTTGTCAAAAATAAAAGAGGGTGTCCGGTTAATGTTTTGAAAACCTAATTGCAGATATCCTATTTTCTTACTAATAAATCGTTGGAGACTTGCAGTAGCTTCAAAGTCAGCTGCATTTAATCCGGTAAGATAAAGTTCGCCGTTTGCCTGTATATCCCATTTCAGATTGCGGGTTTTATTACGATACTCAGCATGTGCTATTAAATTATAAAATGATTTATTAAATCTTGAGAGCCGGGCTTTAATATTCTGCACCGTTATTCCCAATTTTATAAATTGGTTCTGATTTTTAGTTTCGGGAAATTGATATATCGAAAAATCGTTGTTAATAACTGTCCAGTTTTCTCTTAACTCAAAAGTATCGGTAGAGTAAAGAAGTGCTGTATCATAATTTTTTTTGTAGTAAGCTGAATCACCAACAAAATCCTGATAGAGGTATTTGTTTTTTTCAATTGTCAATGTATGTTCAAACCGAAGCTTGGGATAAAACAAATAATAAATAGTAGAATCAGAAACCAATGAATCTTTTTTTCCAAAATCATATTGCTGCCGCATCAGATATACTGATTCAGTGTACCTGTTAGTGGATGAAGAAGTTGGTTTAAAAAAATTACTTCCAAAATCCGGATCTCCACCAATATTTGTGGGGATTGAATACCGGTTTTTGTAAACAGGGTCATTTAAATAATCTATCGTATCAATAATACCTCCATTCTCACCGGATTGAAGTTTGTTCGAAACCAGCATAAAATAATTATTATATCGCTTATTTAAAGATTGGTACCAGGATGTAACGATATAATTATTATGATTCGTTTTCTGGCTTTTAAAAAATCCCGGAGAATTCATCAACCGGTAGTTAAAAGAAAAATTCCAGTTGGGTTTTATATTTTGAGTATGCAGCAGTTCAATCATCTGCTCTGTACGGGCACCAAGAAAATAATTGATTTCCGAGTAGGGTTTCGTGGTGTGAATAAATCTTGTTGTTTCTTTTTTCCATCGATAAATGTCAAAGGCATGAAAACCGGCATCCCAACCGGCATTCAAATTGGGAGAAAATAATAATGACCTTGAAGCATTGCCAAGATTACCAAGATAAATATTAGTTGCAGGTATTGGAAACCTTTGTCTGAAATCTTTTATTGATGAATCTAATTTTCCATAGGTAGAAGAATCAAGATACTTGAAAATGACAGTAATTGAATCCTCATACTTGTCTCTTCTTTTTAAACTATCCGGGCTGCTGCCGCTACCCGATTGTGCGCCACCTAAACTTTTGCCTCCAAAACGCTGCGGATTGAAACCGCCTCCGCCACCGCCATCGCTAATTGGAATACCTCTTCTTTGAGCATGCAAAGCCGTTTGCAGAAAAAGAAATATAAATATTAAGTATGTAAATTTTTTATTCAGAAAAAAATATTTGTATAATTAAAAGTTAGAAACAGGCAGCCTGATTCCCTGTAAAAATATAAATGCAGGCAAATGTAAGTCAGTATAAGTAGCTATGAAAATGTAATAATAAAAGATTGAAGCAAGAGTATGTTAATAATTGTACCGGAAAAAATCACAAAATTCTTCGTCGCATAAAAGCCGTTGCAGCGTTTTGTCTTTTAACAGATCAATATAATCCATCCATTTGTTTTCAACTTTAATTCTCCGGTAAATTAAACGGATACCCTGACTATAATCAACCCACCAGTTGATATGACCTGTATATAGTGGTTGAATTGGACTTCCATCCAATTTATGCCAACCATAAATTGCAACCCGGTCAGGTTTTGTATCTCTTGTAATTTTTCCACTAATAACAATATCTTTTTTTATTCCGGCTATTAAACCACTTCTACCCTTTCGCTGACCCTCAATAATTAAATGATGCTGAAACATGGTTGGTGTACTATCCCGAAAAGCATACATTGGAACTGGATCTAATTTTATTTTAGCTGCTCTATAAATATCATTAACCATTTTACGGGTTGGCAAAAAACAATAAAAACTGTCGGCAATTTGTTGCGCTGCCATGGGTGTAATATTTATTCGTACCCAATCATTATCAGTACCAAGGCTTAAATAATCCGGAGCTACAAAGTAAGTAGCATTAATTGTTTTATGAGTTGATGAATCAAAAACAGAAATATGAACTGGAATAAATTTTTTAAAAAAGAATGGCAGATTTCCCGCAAAAATTTCTTTTACTACAAAGGAATCTCTTGACTTCCATTTCATAGCTACAGCCTGTTTGTAAAATTCTGTTCCGGCTACGAATGAGGATCGTTCAGGTAAATTTATTTTTATAGATGTACTGCACGAACAAAATAAAATAAAGATGAAAACAGTACCGCTATTTTTCATAGTCGAAAGGTAAAATAAATATTTGCAACACCGAGATACAAAGTAACAAAGTGACAAAGGACCAATGAGCTCGATCTTCCATACAATTCAATGATGGAAAGCAATAAAAACCGTTGTTAGTCTGAGTTTATTATAATTTTTAAAAATTACTTCAACTTCTACCCAATGGCAGACATAAACCGGGTTCAAAAAAAAATCACTATTCAATTTTCGCTTGATTCTAATCTTTATCTTCGCCGCAAATACAATTTATATGAATCTTCACGAATTCCAGGCTAAAGAATTATTGAAAAAGTATAATGTTCCCGTACAGGAAGGTATTGCATGCAGCAATGTGCATGATGCGGAGGAAGCCTACCGACATATAAAACAAAATAGCGGCAGTAGTTTTGCCGTTGTTAAAGCTCAGATACATGCGGGTGGCCGTGGTAAAGGGACTGTGAAAGAAACAGGTATTAATGGTGTGAAGGTTGGAAAATCGTTGGATGATATTAAAGAGTTTGCTCAAAAAATACTGGGTGGCACATTAGTTACTATACAAACTGGCCCGGCTGGTAAAGTTGTAAATAAAGTTTTGGTGGCGCAGGATATGTATTATGATGGTCCATCGCCCCGTAAAGAATTTTATTTATCCATTCTGCTTGATAGAACCAAAGGACAAAACGTAATCATGTACAGTACCGAAGGCGGAATGAATATTGAAGATGTAGCTCATAATACGCCGGAAAAAATTTTTAAAGAGTGGGTTCATCCTTCAGGTGGATTACTTCCTTTCCAGGCAAGAAAAATTGCTTTCAATCTGGGGTTGAGTGGCGTGGCGTTTAAAAATTGTGTACAGTTCGTTACGAATTTATACAATGCGTATGTAGGTTTGGACTGTTCGATGCTTGAAATAAATCCATTGTTCAAAGCCTCTGATGATAAAATTATAGCAGTGGATTGTAAAATGAATTTAGATGATAATGCATTGATGCGTCATCCGGATGTAGCATCGTTGCGGGATGTGAGTGAAGAAGATCCGACTGAAGTAGAAGCAGGTCAATATAATTTGAACTATGTAAAATTGGATGGCAATGTGGGCTGTATGGTTAATGGTGCGGGGCTCGCAATGGCAACCATGGATATGATAAAACTGAGTGGAGGGGAACCTGCAAATTTTCTGGATGTAGGTGGTAGTGCAAATGCACAAACTGTTGAAGCCGGTTTTAAAATAATATTGAAAGACCCCGCAGTAAAAGCAATTCTTATAAACATTTTCGGTGGTATAGTTCGTTGCGATCGGGTAGCTGCCGGCGTAATTGAAGCCTATAATAATTTAGGCAATATAAATATTCCAATCATAGTTCGTTTGCAGGGCACCAATGCCATTGAAGCAAAAAAACTGATTGATGAAAGCGGATTGAAAGTGCAATCTGCCATTCAATTAAGTGAGGCTGCAGAATTGGTGAAGAAGGCGGTCGCTTAAGAACCGAAGGATAAAATGGGGTTTCTACTAATACGTTTTTTATTATACTAATAATAAATCATCTATTTCAATCTGTTACAAATTTATTAATCCCCAATTGTGGACAGATCGTAAGCCATCCGACAACCACCAATACGAAATACTATTATTTTTGTGTTATGAATTTTGAAGAAACGAATTCCATTCGGATCGCAGTTTTAGATTTATACCAGGGAAAAGAAAACCAGGGCATGCGATGCATTCGTGAATTAATAAATCAATGGAGTGAAAATATTCATCAGAATGTGGAGTGGGATGAATTTGATGTGCGTCAAAAATTAGAAATACCCGACCTCAGTTATGATATTTATATTTCAAGTGGCGGACCCGGCGACCCGCTTGCTACCCGTTTTGATGACTGGGATATTGCCTGGTGCAATTGGCTGAATGAAATAGAACGCTGGAATAATAATCCGGCTAATCAAAAAAAGAAAAATGTATTTTTTATTTGTCATTCATTTCAGTTAGCCTGTCGTTATTTTAATGCTGGTGTATTGAGCAAAAGAAGATCAACAGCATTTGGTGTATTTCCGGTACATACAATTGGTACGGGCACAGATGATCCGGTATTCAGTGGATTGAAAGAACAATTTTATGCTGTGGATAGCAGAGATTACCAGGTAACACAACCCAACCTGCAATTATTGAAGGAAATGGGATCAGAGGTCTTATGTATAGAAAAGCAACGGCCACATGTACCCTATGAAAGAGCGGTAATGGGCATTCGCTTTAATGAATATATGATCGGTACGCAGTTTCATCCCGAAGCAGATGCAGTGGGTATGAGTATGTATCTGCAAACTGATGAAAAAAAGAATAACGTAATAGAAAATCATGGTTTTGAAAAATGGAGTAGCATGCTTCATCACCTGAATGAC
>JANPEU010000375.1:0-2344 GCA_031423175.1 Bacteroidota bacterium | reverse complement strand
TTTAAAAAAAAATTATATGCAAAATTGGATCAAATCAATAATAGCAGGTTATGCAGGTTGGAAATGGGGCGGTGGCTGCCTTGGATTTATTGCAGTTTTTGCCTTAGTATATTTTTTACTTGGAAAAACTGGCTGCTGAATTAATCTGTCATTTATTTTTCATCAACCCGTAATAAAATTTTCTTATGCCTGATGCTAAAAACAAAAAAACCGAAGTGAATACCGGTAAAAACCCATCTTCTAAAGGATTAACTGCCAAACAAATTGTAAACAGGCATATTCAAAACAAGAATGATATTATAACGGAAGCTGATATGATGAATGTAACTATTGATTCATCTTTACCAAAAGATAAAGCACACCAACCACTGTCTATTACTGCAGATACTGAAAGACCCAAAGATGCAGATAAAGACAATAAGATAACAACACCCTGGGATGTAATCAGTGAGTGATTATATTCTCTACATCAGGATATTTGCCTTTGTAGATGGTTACATGAAAGCAGCACGCCATCGTTGGTGTGAGGCGTGGCTAAGTGCTTAGCTCACCAACGACAATCTATAGATAACGACTCTACTCCTCCAAAGTCTTGTCACCGAGCCCAACTTTATTAAAAAAAACTTACATGAATCTCAGGCGAGTCATCTCATGGTGCACAAACCCTTTGAGATACATTTACTATCTTTTTCTATAACAGAAAGAGTATTAAACTCGCCGGTTCGGTATGAGAAGTTTTAAATTGTTTTAAATTGAGACACAACATCAGCACTAACTAAGTACAACTGATGAACAACAAGTAACCAACCCTGCCACAGACTTCTTACCTTTAGATGGAATGCACAAAAACATGACCACTTACGAAGTATCCGTTCAGCGTGAATTAAAGTCATGGCAAAAAAAGATGCTGCACAAACCCACACTGCTCAACAGAATGTCAAAGCGTTTGCAAACTAAAATCAACAGCATAATACCTGAACGAATACATCAGGCAATTACAACTACACTTAAACAAATGATTCGTGCCGTTTTGTTTGGTGCAGGATTAACAACGGCTGAACCAAAGAAAGATAAATCATTGGAAGTACGTGAAGCAATTGTTGAAGAGAAGATAAATTTTTACCGGAAAACCGCCGCAGCAGAAGGCGGCATAACCGGAGCCGGTGGTATATTATTGGGTCTTGCAGACTTTCCGATACTGCTGGGTATAAAATTGAAAATGCTTTTTGAAATTGCTTCCGTTTACGGATACAATGTGAACGATTACAAAGAAAGGGTTTACATGCTGTATATTTTTCAACTGGCATTTTCAAGCCATGAACACCGGAAAAATATTTATCTTAAAATGATAAACTGGCAGGAACAACTCAAACAACTCCCGGAAGATATTAATCAGTTTGACTGGAGAACGCTACAGCAGGAATACCGGGATTATATTGATTTGGCAAAAATGGCTCAGCTGATTCCCATCATTGGTGCACCCGTTGGTTTTGTAGTTAATTACCGTTTAATAAAAAAGCTCGGGATAACGGCAATTAATGCTTACCGTATGCGGTGGATGGAATAAAATTCACTTTCCACTGGTCTTCAAAATAATCTTTTAAAAAAATGCTTTCTATAGTTTGCAGGTAGCGATTTAATACAAATCTATAAAGCAAGAATCTTTTTCAACTCCGCATCACTCACTGTAAGCAATTTTACTGCTGGTAATCGACGTGTAAGTTCTTTCCAGTTTTTATCCCCGGCAAAAACTTTTTTAAACAAAGGCGTAGCTTTCCCGATTTCTTTATTATTGGCAAGTGTTACAGCCGTCCAGTATTGCATCTCCAGGTTTGCAGGAAACATCTTCATAGCAGCACTATATTCTTTCATCGCTTTTGCCATATCATTTTTTTCTACAGCAAGGTCACCATTGTTCATATGTTCATAAGCTACTTGAACTTTATACAGCCTGCTTATTTCTTTTACAGCTTCTTTACTGTCTTCTACTCTTAGGTCAACTGTTCTATCATCCCATGGTTTACCAGTTGATTTTGCCGACACAATAAGTATTGCTGCAGATTGTTGCCCACGAATATCGCCGCCCACACCTTGTGCAGCTTGCAATGCCATCAGCATTTTCTCGGCCAATGGTTTTGCAGCATTTTTTTTAAAAGCAGTAGCCATTGCATTTGTTACCTGGTTGCCCAGCATCATATTCGCTTGTACAGAAAACTGGTTGCCTATAATATGAGAAGCATATTGTATGCAGCCTTTACCTGTATGCACAGCTACATTGCCTTTATTATCCACGATTGCTACCTGCCTTACTTCTCTTCCTTCATCATCACTTAATAATGAATCA
>JANPEU010000374.1:0-2218 GCA_031423175.1 Bacteroidota bacterium | reverse complement strand
GCCTTTCAGCTTATTGATCTCTGAAATATTTTTTCCATTCAATGTTGTATCGGCACGGTGCATGGCTACAAAAGCATAACTGTAATTTTTATACTTATATTTTTTTTGTGACTCCAGCATTTCCTTTATTATTTGTTTATGTAGTACCGGATCTGCAATTCTTTTTTTCATTGAATCGTTTCCTCCCGCCAATGCCCAATCCGGTAATCGTATTCCCAGGTTTGTACTGCTGGCTGTGTAGGGATATTGATCAATCGTTACATCATATCCTTCTCTTCTTGCATTTTCAATTAATGACAATGTTATCTTACTTCTGCCCCAGTTGGCAGGGCCGCTTACTTAGAAGTGAGAAAACTGCACAGGAATATTTGCAGCTTTACCAATATTGATAGCTTCATTAATAGCATCCACTGCACCGTTCTCTTCATTGCGGATATGTGAGGCATAAATACCATTACATATTGCAGCTGCTTTTGCCAAACCAATTACTTCTTCCGTGTTGCTGTACATGCCGGGCAAATAAATTAATCCGGTTGATAAACCAACTGCGCCATCTTTCATAGCCAGTGCTACCAACTCTTCCATTTTCTTTTGTTCATCAGGAGTTGCTAAACGGTTATGCAATCCCATGGCTAACCTTCTTACCGTATTATGCCCGACAAGTGATGCTACATTGATGGATGTTTTCATACTATCAAGCCGCCAGAAAAATTTTTTCAGATTATCATCAGAACCGCCGCAGTTTCCGGTAACAACCGTGGTAACGCCATCATATATATAATTGTCAGCAGTAGGACGTTCAAATACACCGCCTTCAATATGTCCATGCACATCAATAAAACCGGGAGCAACAATTAATCCTTTTGCATCAATTGTTTTTATTGCTGTTGCAGATTGAAGCTTTCCGATGGAAATAATCTTTTCATCTTTTACAGCTACATCGCCATAGTACCAACTATTACCTGTGCCATCAATTATTTTTCCATTGCGGATAATAATATCGTATTGCTGTGAAAAAGCAACTACGGGCAATAAAAAATAAATAAGAATAATTTTTTTCATAACAAGATTTTATTTCTCCAAAGGAGTTCCCTCGGACAGGTGATATTTTTTCTTGATCATTTCAATAAGATTAGTTGACCGCTGCAACAATTTATTTAGAGTCCTTATTGTTACCAGAGTAAAATTTCTTAAAGAAAAGAGGCAATTATAATATTGAAACAATACCTCATCCTTGCCCTTTCTAAGTTCTATAATACCAGGTTCCAGTTTGGCAGCGGAAGCAAGTTTCTCCGGATCATATCTGTATTGAAAAAATTTAGAATTAAAAAGTTGAAGCTGCAATACTTCGCGGTTTTGGAAATAGATTATATTATATCTCTCTTCCAGGTCTTTTATAATTGAATTTATAATGGCATCATATTCGATTAATGAATCGGCAATAGCTTTTGGCAACAAACGGAAATTACCTGCATTTTTCAATTGACCAACAGTACGGTCGTGATAAACAAAATTGCTGTTAGTTATCAAAAGGGCGGCATCCCTGTAAAGAACTAAAGAGTTTCTTGCCGAAGGCTCTTTTTCAATTTCACTTCTTATTGTATCAATATGGTTTACAAATTCTACCCAATCAGGGATATTATTCTTTAATCCAATTGTATCATTTATTAAATCTTCCAGCAAGGTTTGGGCAAATTTCTTTTCCCGTTGATGTTCTATCATATGTTCCCTTTGGTTCTCTGCCAAAAATCCGCAGAACACAGCAAGGAACAACATGAGAAACTCCCAGAAATAATGGGTCCATTTTTTTCTTGCTGTATGTGAGTGTGCATGTACTTCCATGAGTTAGTTTATAGTTTATTGTTTGTAGTTTATAGTTGTTTTGCTCATAGCTCGTTGCTCATGGCTCACAGCTCCTCTCACTTCAGGTGATATTCTTTTTTTATTAGTTCAATAAGCTTTTCGGCAGCCTTCTTTCTGATAGCACCTACATTGTCATTCAACGACAGGGCGCCATAAAAATAACCTGCACTGGTAAGCAGCTCATTGATAGACAGTTTGTCTTCACTGATTAGAACATCTTCAGTTAATGGTATTTCTTTTTTCTCTTTTATTATTTTCAATAAGGCTTCTCCGTCAAAAAGTTTTGCCATGGCCTTTGCATAGTTATCACTCCACATCATACCTACAGTATTGTAGGTATCCAGTTCAGAGAGGG
>JANPEU010000373.1:0-3071 GCA_031423175.1 Bacteroidota bacterium | reverse complement strand
CTTGTAACTTCCATCAGAAATTTCAATAAAATAAACTCCCGATTTAAAACCTGTCAAGTTAATTGTAGCCTGCTTTGACTTATTTTCTCTTTGTATCTTTTTTAAATTACCTGTGTTATCATAAATTTTTATTTCAGTAATAGTTCGTTGCGGTATTGTAGTGTTCTTTGTAGTTTCAGTGGAAACTAAATCACAAGGTGCTGGGATATTTGGAACAATCACTTTAAGTGAACCAGTAGCCGGGTTAGGTGAAATACTAAATGAATTGCAACCGCCACCGCCACCACAAGTAATGCTTTTAAAACCAAAATCTAAAACAGTAGTACCACATGCGTTTGTTGTGGTTAATTTGAAAACTGCTGTTTGTCCAACATTCCAAAAATAAAAGTTCAGATCGTTTCCGCTTTGTGACCAGCTGATATTAGAGGGTGAAGAAGATACTTTACTCCATACAACTGATGTAGCTCCCGTTATCTGCATGTTAGTATAAGTAGTTTGAAGGTTGCAGGCATTATTATAATCTGTAGATGGGTTGCCAAACCAGATATGTAATGGCTGCTGTTGACCATTTGTAAAATATGAGCCCCCAACGCCAGGTACACCAACAGTTATTGTTTTTTGAAGAGTGATTGGTTGCCCACCACAAGCATTTGTTATAACTGCAGTTAATGTTACTGTACCATCAGAAACTCTTGTTATTGTCGTTTTGGGCAATGTTGGCGAATTAATAATTACTCTTCCTGAAGGAGAAGCAGACCATGATATTGAAGCGCCCCGTGGAAAACCAGGAATTGTATAAGTGTTGGTAGTGCATAAAATTGAATTGCCACTAATGAAATAAGGATTAAAACATTCACCTGAACAATTAATTGAATTATTCAGGTTTTCCATTTCATTAAAAAGCCATTGTGAATTTCGTGCAGTAAATCTTATGTGAACATTGTTTGAAGTTCCACTGGCTGTATTGGTTTCCTGAGCGATGAAAGTTTCACTGGTTGATGGGTAATTTGAATTGGTTCCATTCACATAATTTTGAGAAAATGTATTGGCATTATAAGGGCTAATATCCAATGCACTTCCGACAGAAACAAATGTAAAATCAAATGATACGCCGGCATTATAAGCATAAACACCAAAGTAACCACCCAGAAAAGGACCAAGGGGAAATTGCACATAAAGGGAAACAGGATTAAATATGGGCAACCCAGTCAACTGATTTAAAGCCTGTAAATCAAGCAAAGGAGAAACTGAACCTGGAACACCATCAACTGCAAGATGATTACCGGGAGCATAAGCTGTGTTATTATATAGCTGTCTGAAAATATTTATGAAACCAAATAGTCTGAGATTATTAATTGTGTAAACTCTTGCAATTTTATTTGTTGAACCTGCACTAGGCAGTGCATAGGCTTCAACTTCTGCCGCCAACTTGTAAGTTAAAATCGGCACCCTGAAAAATAATATTCTGCCTGTTATGCCAGCACTTACACCAGCCCCTAAGTTTATAAATGTTTTTCCCGGATTGAACAACGGATGGGCGCATTCATTGCCTAAGCTTGTGGCAATGAAATGATATGTTGGTTGAGGGCCTGTTGTTGCAAATGTTATCATTGGCATATAGGTAGCATCTAAAAAAGTATTATTAGCAAATGTGTTCTCTGTTATAGCCCTGTAAAGCAACAGTTGCTGGGTGGCCGGGGCATTAAGCAACCCAATAGCATCATTGTAATCAGGAAAAATATCAAATACATTAAAACCAAAAAGTTGCACATTCCCCATCATTCGTATCATGTATTGTAAGCCTAAAGGAACGTTTGCTCCCCGGTGAGGGCTATCATGTGTAATAAGCAGCCTTGTTTCTGTTGGTGTGCCTGGAAAATTCTTTGTCATATTTGCCAGTGCATATCTTGCACATAGGCCGCCCATACTTAAACCCATTACCACATTTTGCTGACGAATATTGCCAAACCTGTCATCTAACACTTTGTTTGCATTTACACGGTTGATTACTTCTTGTACAATTGCTGCATTTCTTACTATATCATCTGCACCATCATTGAAGTCTACAAATACAAGGTCGTAGCCTGCTATATCATCTAATTGACCATTAAAGTCAAATGAATTTCCGGGCTCTACAGATATTGCAGTTATAAAATCACGGACAGAATAATTGAATTGTAAAGCCGGAGCAATAGTGCTTACATCATATCCTTCAAATACAATCAATGGTTTTCGCAAAGTATTTGTCCTACTCCTGTTGCTGTAATTAACCCAAATGGTTGCACCACTATGTACGCCGCCCACTGGATTTATGAGACCCCATGCAGGTACAATGCTTTGGATTGTTTGAAACCTTGACATGCTACTTGCAGTCCGAATAACATAGTAATCATTATAGCATTGCAAAACTGAATTGTCGCTTAGTACTGCTTTTATAGTCCAGCGTTTGTAGCCCGTATCTGCATAGCTAACAGAAATTGGTGAGCCAATTGTTATGTTTTGAAAACCCTGACCATTGGCAAAATCAATTTGTAACTGGCTGATAGCTTTGTTTGTGTTATTCCAGATAAGGTTTGATGGAATTATAAATGTTTCACCACCCATAAGAGTTTGCTGTTTGTTAGCGCAGGCTGCAAAAAGGTAGTTGGTATTATAGGGACTTTGTGTTCGGCCTGATACGTCAAAAACCTGATTGGTACTGCTGTTGTAAGAAAGAAGATTACTACTGAAGGCATCAGTTCTTACTGTATTATATTGACCAATCAGCAGGGGTATGGGGATTGGCAAACTGCTACTAATATTTTGTTTTATTGTTGTATTTACAGCGGTAATAGCAGGCAAAGGATTTGATGTGTTTCTTGTCCAGCCTGTTTGCAGTTGCAGGTATAGTGTCCTCCAAAGATTCATATCTATCCTGTTACTGTCCGTAAGCACTACTGTCCCGTTAAGTTAAGTAATGGTTTAATGAAATGCTTACTGGGCAAGCATTCAAATATAGTTCTTTGATTTGACGATTTGAACTGAAAACTGGTTTTTGGCTACATAGTTTAGCTAATGAATCAAGGAAAATA
>JANPEU010000372.1:0-12817 GCA_031423175.1 Bacteroidota bacterium | reverse complement strand
GATTCATAAATCATTTATTATTCCTGTTTCCCACATTACCGGTATCGAAGGAAATTTTGTTCGGTTAAAAAATATAACAGCAGAAATTCTGATTGGAGAAAATTATAAAGCAGGGTTGATGGAAATTATCAGGAGGAAAATTATAATTTTCTCCAATCAGGATTTCGGCTGTCACATTTTTTAACTGCACCATATTCCCTTCGATGCCGGTAATCCGGGCAATCGGAATGATAAATGATTTATGAATCCGGATGAATTCTTTTTCAGGCAGTCGTTCCTCCAGTTCTTTCATACTTGTATAAACAAATGTTTTTTGCCCGTTGCGATAAATAACCACATAATTTTTTTGAGCTTCAATATAATCAATATCGTCAAGATTTATCTTCAACAGCTTTCCTTTCGATTCTGTTTTTACAAAAATATAATCATCTTCTGCCGGGTTTGATTGCGCATCTTTTACAACCCCGATTTGTTCCATTGCTTTTTGAACAGCAGCTAAGAACCGCGTTTGCCTGATTGGCTTCATCAGGTAATCTACCACATACAGTTCATAGCCTTCCAAAGCAAATTCACTGTAGGCTGTTGTCAGTATCACTTTGCATTTGCCATGAATGGTTTTTATAAAATCAATACCCGAAAGTTCAGGCATCTGGATATCGAGAAAAACAAGATCAATCTTTTGCTTACTCAATAACTCCAACGCCTCAAGCGGGTTTGTAAAACTTGCCACCAGGTTTATGTATGGAGCTTGTTTCGAATAATGCTGCAATATGTCAATAGCATGCTGCTCATCATCCACAATTATACAGTTAATCATAACTCATCAATGGTTAATTCAGTTGTATAAAATTCGAGTTCATCTTTCACATTAAATTTATAATTTTCACCATACGCAAGATGAAGCCGTGTTTTAATATTCTCCAGTCCAATGCCTGTTGAAAGTTGTTTCGGCCCGGTTTTCTTTTTATTGCTGCAATAAAAATAAAGTTTATTGCCTTGTACTTTAACTTTAATATCTATAGGGTGCTCAGGGCTTTTTAAATCGCCATGCTTAAATGCATTTTCAACAAGTGTGATTAACACAAACGGAATAATCATCTTCCCTTCTACATTTCCTTCTATCTCAAAGTTTACTTTCAACTGGTTACTAAAACGGAGCTGACTAATTTTAATCACATTTTGCACATGTTCTATTTCATCTTTAAGTGACGCTTTACCATCTTTCTGGTTTCCCTGGCTGAGTGCATACCGCATAATATCGCTTAAGGTGAGAATGCCTTCCGATAATTCTACAGAATAGGGTAGTGACTTGGCATAAAGAAAATTTAAGGTGTTATGCAAAAAATGCGGGTTAATCTGTGCTTTCAAAAAATTAAAATTTGCCTGGGAGATTTGTGCTTCCAGTTGCAGCTTCTGTGCCTGTAATATTCTTCTTTGTTTAACTGCTTCACGCATATTGGTGATATATGCAAACAGGAAACAGATGATAAGCATCGGAATCATATACGAAAGAACTGACGATAATATCTCACCAGGTGATTCATACTCTCTTTTGAATACGGATGGGATATAAAAATAAAGGATGATGTTAAAAATAAATGAGGCCAACACCAGAAGGCCAGTAATTTTTAAAAAAGAAAGAAGCGGTTTGTTTTCAACAATAAGGTTGTAATAATAATTCAGTGCGAAGTAAAACACGGTAACGATATACAGGAACATAAACGGGGCACTGATAGAGGTTCCTTCTTCATGTTTTTCAGGATCAGCCTCCGGTAATGCTCCTGTTGATGTGCCGTTTGAGTCGGTAATTTTAGAAAGTGAGTAAAGAAAAAAAAAGAAGATCCCCATACACACGACTCCCACCAGTACATGCCAGAATTTGTATCTTGTTTTGAAACGTAGCATTCAGTTGTGAATATAGGTAATGGGATTCTGATTCTGCATTACAAAATCTTGAATCAGAATTTTCCGTTTGACTGTCTTGACTATTGTTTCCAATTAGTCTTCTTTCTTTTTTATGTTATCGGCAAGTAAGAAAACAATCCCGATTGCCAGCCAAAAAAAACATTTAAGCCAGTTGCGGGATTGAAAAGCTTCCACTACCGCAACACCAAAAAAAAGAATGAATACAGCGAAGTTGGTACCCAATTTTATTTTACCCATAGCTGTTTTTATAAAAATTAAGAATGAAATATTTTTTCTTGTTTATTCTCTTTTAGTTTTGTTTTTGCTCCTTTTATCATAAGCCAGAATATAAACGGAACCTCACCGGCAAAATAAGTTGGATAAACTAATTTTGAAACTGAAGCAAATGAATCAGGGAATAAAACATAAGTCATACTACTTATCATATAGCCAAGTCCATTAATCAACAGCAATATCCCAAAAATGCGTGGAATAAACCCTGATTTATAAACTAAAAATGCCAAAGGTATCAGCCAAAGCCCCCAGTAAAAAGTTACCATTTGCCCACTATAGCTACCAAACTTGAGAAATGTCGCTGCAATATCCTGTGCTTGCTGAGTTGAAAAAGATGTCAGTAGTTCACCTTTAAAAATATACAAAGCAGTCATCTTCAATGCACCTCCCAGGAAAGCAACCGGAATGCTTGTCATAACCAGACCAACCATGAACTTTGCATGGCGTTCATTTACCTGCCTGAGCATTTGGTAAAGGAGTAATGCCACAAGTAAAAACATGAAATGAGTAATAATATTACTTGCAAGAGTAGTTCGGAATAAAAATTCATTAGCCAGCATGTTCTTGGCTGATGCAGCCATATCTCCGGCTACCATAATTTTTGGAGATACATACATATAACCATAAATGGCAATCAGTGCAAAAATAAAATACAGCAGGCCCGTAAGCCTTGCTGTATTTTTCAGATTCATGGTTTTATTTTCCATAACATTTAGATTTAGTGTTATTGATTTTATTTTTTTATCCTAAACGCATTACCATCGCCTTCGCCTTTTACTTTTTGAATAATATAGTCACCAACTTTTCTTCCCATATCCAGCGCCACTTCATTATCTGTGCGGAAATGTATACCAGCCTGGAAACGGCTTTCAGCTCCTTCTTTTGCTTTTTGTAAATAGAAATCTTTATTCTCTGGAAAGAAATAAGAAAATAATTCAGACATTACTCCACCAATGGCTGCATGACCGGATGGATAACCAGGAAAAGGAGGTGTAAAGATGATAGGAGGACGATAAGTAGTATCATACTGATCCGGTCGGATGCCCCAGTAAGTATATTTCGCATCCCAGCAGGAAACAAACCCATCATAAAAACCGATAGCAGTGATTGCATATAATCTTGCTGCCTGTGGCGGATTCAGATGAAGATTATTCTCAAATATTTTTTTATTCAGTTGTTCGCTCCAAAAATCTACGTTAGCCCAATAAAATGCATTGCTCAATGAACGGAAACCGGGTTTGAATTTTTTAAGTTCTTCCATATCTTTTGCAAAATCTGGTGGCGGGCCGGGACGAAACTGGCTGCTGCTGTTCAAGACAACAGTTTTATTTTTTCCTGCCGTGGGCAGCATGGCAAAATTTCCATTCCAGTAATTCGGACCCTTTGGTATTTTTCCATCCCAAATTTCTTTACTTACAAAATCCTTTGTGTATTCAATTTCTTTTTCAGCAATTCTTTTTCCCAGTTCAAAACCTACACGGGTATCGGACGGAAATGCAACTCCGGCTGCAATGCGTGATGACATGAGTTGTTGCGCCATTCGGTTTACTGAATCTGTAAATGCTGGATAAAATTTTGAAAAGATGGTAACTGCCACCCCTGCAGCTACAGAATATTCGCAAGGATAAGAGGGGCTCTCCGATTTGGGAACTAAACATTTTATTCGTTTATCTATTTCAAATGGCCGTAAGCTTTTAAATGCATACTTCGTATTCCATGCCACTACTGTAGCATCATAGATTGCAGAACCAAGTAACATATTGGCAAGTGCACCGTTGCGGCCAGTATCCGTTACCCAAATTTTACTCATCATCTCCTGCCAGCGGTAGCCCGGTGCACCTGCATTCCAATAACGGATTTGTTGTAAAAATGATGCATTTGTTTTTTGTTGTATTGATAAAACCGCTGTCACTTCATTTTTAAAATTAGCAGGAGCAGATAATCGAAAATCTTTACCTGATGAGATGAACCATGTTTTCCAATTGCCTGCTGTTGGTTCAGTTTGTGCAGTGAGTTGAATAGCTACTGAAACAGTAGCTATAAGGATCAGTAATTTCTTTTTCATAAACTGTTTTTTAGATTTAAGATATAAACCTATGCAAGCGGGAAGCCCTGAAGAAAAACGTTATACGAAAAGGGGTTTGAGGAGGATGAAAGCTTCAGAAAGCTTATTGTAATAATTTAAGAGAGTAACAAAAAAGATAAATGTGAAAATTTCAATGTTTATTATAAAATATTATTCCCCGTTAAAATAATTTTGTAATTAAATATTATGTAGTTATTTTTTTGTTCCTTTATAAAAAAATACACTTTATGAAAAAGGTAATACTCTTATTAGTTATAACCTGTCCTATACTGCTGCAAGCACAACTTGTAAAAACGCTTAAGAAAAGTATTGAACTAAAAATGCCGGGTAAAGTATTCGCAAGCAAAATTAACGGAGAAGATAGTATGCCCGGAAAAAGGGGAGGTGCCGTGATATGGCATCCGGTGCAAAAAAAATATTATGCCGCTTTTGCCGGAAACGAATCTTACCCTTTAGCTGTTTTTGATATTACCGGCAAACGTCTTTCTGGCGAAGCTCAGACTTGTATGATAGATACCAGAGGGCTTTGGTATAATCCGATGTTGAAAAAAATCTGTGGTAATGGTTATTATGATATCGGTTGGTTTAGTTATACACTTGACACAAAGGGCATTCCTTATGAAGGTGAAATTTATGCTGCTGGAATGAATCAACCTGGCGAACAATGTATCGGTGTTTTTAATCCAAAAACAAATATGGTTTGTTTTCTATCCGGAGAAAATATTTATATGTACACTGCCGATGCGATGCAGGAAGAAGACAGCACCATACGGCTTTATCCCGGTATCAGTAGGAAAGAGGATATTGATGAAGACAATGATGGCGAAGTTCTGATTGAAGATTACAGCTATAATGTTTTAATTTATACTGGCATTCCCAAAGCCGAATTTGGTTTATTGAATGTATATGAAAAACAAGTGGAGTTATATAACCGGAAAACAGGATTATTAACTCAGAAACTAAAGCTTCCTGCTGATATTGAAACCTGGCCTTCGTTCAATTTTAGTTATGCAAATGGAATTTACTGGGCCTTTAACCAGGATACAAGAATATGGACGGGGTATAAATAATTTTTTATTTACTATTGTAGTTGAGGTATTAATAAATCACCAAGTCATTGATATAAGGTTTTCGTATTGTCCTATGTGAATCTGCAAAAGCTTGTATTTCTACTGTAACAAAATATTAGATGCACAGGAGCAAGGGTGGACTGAACCGCTGAGTGAATCTTTACCGAATGAACCAGCAGCAGATCAAGCTCAGGCATAATCTTTATTATTCCGGTACTACTCTTTTGTTCATTTTAATAAATTTATTAATAGTATTTTCACAAAAAATGCCACCAACTAAACGAACCACCAATGAAGAAACACAGATGCTTACTTGTATGCAATATAGTTTTATTGCTAATTGCTTCCAATGCTATATACGCACAGGTAAAAATTACCGGCTCTGTTTTAAATGCAATTGATAAGCCTGTTAATGGAGCTAATGTTTTATTGTTAAACAATTTAGATTCTTTACTGATAAAAGGGACAGTAAGCAGTGCATCGGGTATTTTTAATTTTGAAAATATAAAACCGGGTAGCTATATTATCAGTGTTTCTTTTACTGGGTTTAAACAATATTTCTCAAAAGAGATTTCTATTAGTAAGGGAGATTTGAATACAGGGGTCATCAAATTAATAAATGATGAAAAGGTTTTATCGGATGTTACTGTTGTGGCACGCAAGCCAATGTTTGAGCAAAAGATTGACAGAATGGTAATAAACGTGAAAAACAGTATCACTTCTGCTGGTGGTACCGCACTTGAAGTGCTTGAAAAATCTCCTGGCGTAGTGGTAAACAGGCAAAGCAACTCAATCGGATTAAATGGAAAAGCAGGAGTGGTGGTGATGATTAATGGAAAAATTTCAAGAATGCCATCTGACGCATTGGTACAAATGCTGGCAGGAATGAATGCATCCAATATTGACAGGATTGAATTGATTACAACACCGCCGGCTAATTTCGATGCGGAAGGTAATGCAGGTTATATTAATATTATATTGCTCAGTAATCCTAACAGAGGTTTAAATGGATCTTATTCGCTTACGATGGGTTATGGAAAAGGTTATACGCCAGCAGGGTCTGTAAATTTTAATTATCGTAAAAATAAAATTAACCTGTTTGGCGATTATTCATTTACATGGCATAACCAGGAACAGGTTTTTAGTTTTTACCGCAGGCTTGTTCAGCAGGGCATTACCACTCAAAATACTTCTGAAACCTTTCGAAAACCTGAGGATGGCAATCACACCGCCAGGCTCGGAATTGACATCCAGGTAACACCTAAAACAGTAATCGGTTTTTTAGTGAGCGGCTATAACAGTAAATGGCTGATGACTGCTGAAAATAATTTATCAATTGTAAAAAACAATGTATTGGATACGACTGTTTCTATTGTGAATACAGAATTGAATCAATGGAAACATTTTATGAGCAATATAAATTTCTCGCATACAATAAAAGAAGGGGAGGTAATAACAGCCGACCTGGATTATTTATATTACACGGATAATAACCCGAATGAGTACATCAATAAATATTTTAATGGTAGTGGTACTACGCTGGGTATTGAGGAAACGAGAAGCACTAAACTAACTCCGTTGAAAATATGGGTTGGTAAATTTGATTACAACAAAAAAATAAGTAAGAAAGTGAGCATTGAATCAGGGGCCAAATTTGCATTATCAAAATTTTCCAATAATGTAGCTGTGGAAAATAACGTACAGAATAACTGGGTGAAAGATCCGGAGCTTACTGCAAATTATAAATTGAAGGAAGATGTCGCTGCTGTTTACACAACACTAAGCATTGAGGCTAGTACAAAAATAAATTTGAAACTGGGATTAAGATATGAACACACTATTTCCAACCTTGGAAGTGACAAGCAGCAAAATATTGTTGACCGAAAGTATGGAAGATTTTTTCCTAGCATATTTTTAACCCGGAAATTTGATGATAAAAATTCCATCAATTTATCTTACAGCCGCCGTATTACACGGCCAACATTTAAAGACATGGCCCCGTTTGTCATTTTTGTTGATCCGTATACTTTTTTTTCCGGCAACAGCGGATTACAACCGGCATTTTCCAATGTTTTCAAAACAGACTACCTGTATAAGAATTTTGTATTGTCTGTTTCTTTTACAAAGGAAGATGAATCTATTGCTAATTTTCAGCCTAAACTTTCAAAAGGTAATAAACAGATTTATGCATCAGAAAACCTGGATAATATAAAAACGCTGAACATCAGCGTGACCATTCCTTTTACAATAACGAAATGGCTGAATATGCAAAATAATATACAGGGAAACTGGCAGCAACTAAATGCTGTTTTCATTAACGGACCTTTTCGGATAGAGCAGAAGAATTTTAGTTTTAACAGCTCCCTGAATTTTACCTTGCCTGCGAATTACAGCATTGAGCTGTCAGGATTTTATCAGTCAAAATCATTATTCGGAGCATCTGTTAATAATGGTACCGGAATGGCAAATTTTGGGATGCAAAAAAGATTCGGAAAAAATAGTAATAAACTGCGTTTCGCAATAACTAACATATTTGACGGAGGTGTTTTCAGGGGTGTAACGGATATACCCGCTGAAAATATTTATGTCGAAAACTCTTTCAGGTTTTCGCAGCGTACTTTTAAACTCACATACTCACAGAGTTTCGGAAATAAAAAACTGAATGCTAAACGCAACCGTTCTTCTGCTTCTGAAGATGAGCAACGGAGGATGAATTAAAGCAACAAATAAATATTAATTACCTTTAAACGGCATATCAAGTAGTATTATTAATCTTCAGGCAGTTTAGTTTAGCAGCACCTTTTTTCAGTTATACTTTATCAAGTTGACCCATTTTTTGTTTTCGCTGGTAATAAAGGGCATGTGTAAAAAAGTAACATGATGTGTAAATATTGATTGATGCCTGTTGTTTTTATTTATTAAGTAGCGAGGGACACGCAACATGGCATTCATTTTTAATTTGTTTCAGACGCTAACTAGGGGAAACTTCCTGCTGATATTGAAACCTGGTCTTCATTCAATTTTAGTTATGCAAATGGGATTTACTGGGCCTTTAACCAGGATACTAGAATATGGACGGGTTATAAATAATTTTAAAGGATGCGTATTTTCAATATAGAAATATAGATATAAGGTTTCTAATAATGGCTGATTCACCTTGAGGATTTATGGGTTGGTTCTGTACAAAGCAATGTTTGATACCAACTTGCCTACCGGCAGGTAGGTTTATTTGCCAAAGACATGACAATAGCAAAATTGTAATTCCCGACAGGCATTTAAAACTACTTTGCAGTAAATAAAAAATGAAAGCGATTGTTTATTATAAATATGGAACACCGGATAATCTTGAGTTGAAAGAGATTGATAAACCAATTCCAAAAGAAGATGAGGTTTTGATAAAAATTTATGCAGTATCTATAAATGATTGGGACGATGGCCTTCTCCATGGTGATTTTATTAACCGCCTGTTAAACGGTCTTCGAAAACCGAAAAGAATAATTCTTGGCTCTGACATAGCAGGACGAATTGAAGCAGTTGGCAAAAATGTACAACAACTAAAACCTGGTGATGAAGTGTATGGTGATTTGAGCGGTCAATGGGGTGGGTTCGCGGAATATGTTTGCGCAAAAGAAAATTTATTAGCGCTGAAACCTGCAGCTATGAGTTTCGAAGAAGCTGCGTCGATACCACAGGCGGCAATGCTGGCTGTACAGGGGCTTATTGACAAAGGGAAAATTAAACAAGGTCAAAAACTTTTAATTAATGGAGCAGGAGGAGGTGTAGGAACTTTTGGAATACAGATTGCAAAATTATACGGGGTTGAAGTAACTGGTGTAGACAACACCAGTAAATTGGATATGATGCTTTCTATGGGTTTTGATCATGTCATTGATTATACAAAAGAGGATTTCACAAAAAACGGAAAGTGTTACGATCTGATCCTTGATGTAAAAACAAATCGTTCGATGTTTGATTATGCCCGTGCATTATGCCACAATGGAGTTTATGTTACAGTTGGAGGTTCTGTTGCACGTCTTTTCCAGGCTTTATTGTTGGCACCGTGGATTTCGATGATCCATAAAAAGTATATACGCATTGTTGCTTTGAAGCCAAACAAGGATCTAAAATATATGAACGAGCTTTTCGAAGCGGGTAAAATCAAACCTGTAATAGATGGACCGTTCAGGTTAGATGAGGTTCCGGAAGCATTCAGGCTTTTTGGTAAAGCAAATCACAAAGGAAAAATAGTAATACGGATATGACGAAACTCTTAGTGTTTGTCGACAGGCAATACCACGAGATCTGCCCGCATCATTTCTTTAATGTGTAATCACTTTCGGGCAAGATTATGTTGTAAGAAAGTTTTTGCAAACCTTGTCCTGAGTTACACCTGTCCCGACCTGCGACGATAATTTCAGCATGACTTCAGAAAACTATTTGCCGACAGGCATGCTCAGGACAACAATTGAACTTTATTTTATTTAATACTTGATAACGTAATAAAAAAAAAGCTGTGTTGTGTGTTTTTTTTAACGAACATAAATCAAGCAAGGCTTTGAACATATTTATGAACTCGCAGGTATCATATTCCGTATTGCGCTTATTTTCCATACTTTCTTTTTGCCAACAACAAGGAAAGTACTCCACATCTTTCGAATTGTGCCTTCTGAATTTTTTATTTCGTATCTGCAATCTACGATAGCACTGGTTGAGTTAAACATCTTTATATTTTCAATCTTGAGTGTTCTTGTACCCGGACTATTAGCGGAGCTTTTAAGCATACCTTGCACAGCAGCACTGATACCATTTCGCCATTCACCAGTTGACACCAGTTGATCCACATCGGTTGTAAGAATTTTTTTAAGTAATCCTGTATCGCTTTTTTCTCTTGCTTCTGAATACTGATCAATTAAAGAAGCAATAGCTTTTTGCTGAACGCTATTTGGAATGCTTTGCTGGCCATATAAAAGCATTACACCGGTTACATTCAATAAAAGGAGTAAGAAAATATTTTTCATGATAATAATTTTTGAGTTTACTGTTTGATATTACAATTTTTGCTGATTGGATGGATTAAAGTTAGTATAAGCTGGCGGGTCTTTTAGAATAAGATCGGGTTGTTGGTGAAAAACACTAGAGGTGAAAGAGTTTGATTTTCGAATACAAATAGCGGCATAATACTTCAAAGTAGATTTGTTGGAAGGCAAATCATCTCGATAGCTATCGGGACCAACGCCTCATTCAATCAATGGAGTGCTGCTTTCGGAAAGAAACCAACAAATGCAAAAAATTATGCATCCATAGTTATAATAACATTCCCGATTTTTTGACCGGATGCCACGTATGTAAATGCTTCAGCAATCTTTTCAAGCGGATACACTCTGTCAATAACCGGTTTGAAATTTCCTTTTTCAACCAGGTCCATGATAAAAAGCAGGCATGCTTTAACGTTTTTAGGAGCACGGAATAAAACTTTTTTTCCTCCAAATAACGGTGTAGTAATTGCCAGGAAAAGGATTTCCAATCCTGCAGAAGAAGAAAAACTTCCTTTCTTTTTCAACAGCGGTTTGCACCTGGCAAATGTAGTTTTGCCCACTGCATCAAAAATAAAATCATACCGTTCGCTATCTTTCGTAAAATCTTCTTTCTTATAATCTATTATTTTATCCGCTCCTAATGCTATTACCAGTTCCCTGTTTTCACCGCCGCATACCGCTGTAATATAAGTACCATAGAATTTAAAAAACTGGACATGGGATGAGCCGATGGCGCCAGTTGCGCCATATACTAGTGCCTTATGTTCCGGGCCAGGTCTTACTTGTTGAATACCGTTAAGAGCATAAAAAGCTCCTTCTATGCAAGCGGCCGCCTGCTCGTAACTTATGTTACCGGGAATATTGATTATATCTTTTGTCTCTGGTATTACCATGTAATGTGCATGAGATTGTAATCCCATAAATTCAAACCCCATGACTCTGTCACCGGCTTTAAAAGATTTTACATTTTTACCAACTGCTTCAATTTGTCCGGCGAAGTCTGTTCCGGTAATTGCCAAACTTGGTTTGAATAACCCTGTAAAAAACCGCATGAAAAATGGCTTGCCCCAAAGTATATGACAGTCGGTTCTGCTTGCAGTGGCAGCATATACTCTTATTAAAACCTCATTGTCTTTCGGAATTGGTTTTTCAATTTCTTTTATTTCTAAAACATCTGATAAACCATATTTTGAGCGAACAGCTGCTTTCATTTTTTTAATTCCTTTTTTAGTGACATCAACACTCTAATTTATGATATAAAACGTTATCTGTAAATTTTTCGCTTACTGAAAAATAACTAAACCATAGTTTATGCCTGCAATATTTCTATTGTCACAAAATATACGATGAGCAGAAACATATTGTTTTTTATTCCTGCTTCAACCATTTCAACCTTCTGTTACCATCCAGCACACGGAGTATAACTGTGTCTCCGCTGAAACTAAATGCTCTCGGAGCTATGCTTCCCCATTCTGCGGGAATGGAAGCTGTTAAGCGATTATGCACCACAATATCAGCACTGTCTTCAATTGTATAGTTCGCAGCATATGCATAACTGCCTGCGAATTCCCTGACGGCCGCTTTCAGTTCATCTACAGTCATGTTGTCAAGCCGCTGATTTATTTTATCGGGTATCAAAGCATCTGTTCTGTTAAGCCAGTTGAAATCTTTATAGCCTTCACGGGTGATGTGTACAGCCATATGTCCAATACCATCATATACGATATAACCGGTGCCACCTTTTGTCCATGGGTCTTCATGCCATATACCTGCTGAGTCCATATTTTCGGCAATGATTAATTTGTACATGCCTCTCAATAATTCTTTTTTGTCAGTTTTTTCATTGCATGACAATAAAAATAAAATAGCGGTGATAACAGTAATTGCTTTCATGCTGGCTTGTTTTAGGAATTAAGTCTTTGTTTAAAGTTAAGTGAAAGCAGGTTACTATGGGCGGAGGAGTATTTGAAAGCTTTTACAAAGCTTGATCTGAGTTGCACCTGTCCCGATTATTTCGGGAAACTCAGGACAACAATTGAAGATCCTTTTATTTATTAAACACTACGAACAACGGTGATAGAAGTACATCAAGGTAGATTTGTTGGAAGGCAACCCACAAAGCAAACGCCTCATTCCAACAATGGCAAAATGATTGGTTTATTTTCTGTTTCAGTTTTTGGGGTTATTGTTTGTGCCATGAGTTTATCAGCAATTAAAATGGTGATGAAGAAGAATATTATTTTTTTCATCTTGTAAAATTGTAAATAAAAGGTAGGATAATTTTTGGTGATAGACCAGGTTTTGCCCGCAACATTTCTATTGTAACGATATATCCGATGGGTAAGATCCATGTCAGATATGAGTACTTCAAAGCAGATTTGTTGGAAGGCAACCCCACAAAGCCAACGCCTCATTCCAACAATGGC
>JANPEU010000371.1:0-2122 GCA_031423175.1 Bacteroidota bacterium | reverse complement strand
ACTTTCATGTCTTTGTTCTTGGCAATATTTTCCAACGGCATTTTCTTGTCGATCTGTTGAATGATAAAAACTTTCAAACCGCTTTTATTCATTACACTTTTCATTACAAAATCATCGGGCCGTTCAATATTATTTTCTTCTACATATTGAGCAATTATATCCACAAAGGGTTTGCCATAGCGCAATGCTTTTCCTTTACTTACACCCTGACATTTTTCTAACTCCGTAATATTTCTGGGATATAGAGTTGCCATATCCTGTAACGAATTTTCTAAGAAGATAACAAACGGCGGCAGGTTTTTTTTCTTTGACTCTTTTTGCCGAAGCTCCATCAACATTTTAAAAAGTTGTTCATCGACTGCGGCCCCGGCGGTTACTTCAGCAGGTTCTTCATCATCCGCATTTGCTTCTTCGTATAAAAAGTTTAAAACTACTTTGAATGATTTTGGTTTCTTCAAAAAATCCTCGCCGCGTTTTGTAAATTTCAATACACCATATTGTTCTATATCTTTTATCAGCATTCCTTCCAGTAGCAATTGCCGGATTAATGAATTCCAGAAATGGGGTGTTTGGTCATTGCCACAGGCAAATTCTTTGAGCACATCATGACGGTACATTTGTATTTGTGGAGTGAGTTTGCCAATTACAATATTCACTACATAGTCAGTTGCAAATCGTTCATCCAATGCTTTAATTGCTTTCAACATCAGCACCACATGATCTTTTGCTTCTATTTTTTCTTTCGGATGTTTACAGTTATCGCAGTACCCGCAGTTTTCTTTTGTATATTCTTCCCCAAAATAACGCAATAAGATTTTTCTGCGGCATACACCACTTTCTGCAAAGGATACGGTTTCGTTTATTAGTTGCGTAACCACTTCACGTTCGCTGAGTGGTTTATCCCGCATCAGGTGTTCCAGTTTATGCACGTCTTTATGCGAGTAGTGAAGAATGCATTTGCCTTCCAGTCCATCTCGTCCGGCTCGGCCGGTTTCCTGATAATAATTTTCAATTGACTTTGGAATATTATAATGAATTACAAACCGGATATCGGGCTTATCAATTCCCATTCCAAAAGCGATAGTGGCACAAATAACCTGTACGTCCTCGTTTAAAAATTGGTCCTGTTTTTCTGTTCTTAGCTTTCCTTCAAATCCTGCGTGATAAGCAACGGCCTTAATTCCATTTGCCATTAAAATTCCAGCAAGATCTTCTGTTGTTTTTCGGTTGAGTGCATATATAATACCGCTTTTAGTGCCCATACTTTTTATAAAGCGTACAATGTTTTCATCGGTTTGAGCTTTTTTTATTTTCGGTAAAATTTCATAATAAAGATTCGAGCGGTTGAAAGAGGAAATAAAAATATTGGGATTTTGTAAATCCAGATTTTTTACAATATCTGTTTGCACTTTGGGTGTGGCTGTTGCCGTTAATGCAATTACAGGAATGTCGGGGTTTATCTGAATCATCATTTCCCGGAGCCTTCTATATTCCGGACGAAAATCATGACCCCACTCAGAAATACAATGCGCTTCATCCACAGCAAAAAATGAAATTTTAAGATCTGAAAAAAACACAAGATTATCTGCTTTGGTAAGCGTTTCGGGTGCTACATACAATAATTTGGTATTGCCATTTAGCAAATCATCATGTACTTCCTTTATTTCTTTTTTGGTAAGTGTTGAGTTTAAAAAATGAGCCACATTGTCTTTGCTGCTGTAACTGCGTACCAGATCCACCTGGTTTTTCATCAATGCAATTAAAGGAGATACAATGATTGCTACGCCATCGCAAATCATAGCGGGTAGCTGATAGCATAAGCTTTTGCCACCACCGGTCGGCATTATTACAAATGTATCGTGCCCGGCAAGCAACGACTCGATTACTTTTTCCTGTGTGCCGATAAATTTATTAAAACCAAAATATTCCTGCAATGCTTTATGCAGGTCTGTTTTTTTTGATAAGGCAACGGGTTTTGCCCCGTTCGTTTTCTTTATTGCCGGTTTATCCGTTTTAGCGGCAACCTTTTTTTTTGCTGTAGTCGTTCCCATTACTCAATATTTACTTACTCACGTATTAAAATGTATAATGCTTTAAGATAATCATTTTTATGTTTCCAGCC
>JANPEU010000370.1:0-6113 GCA_031423175.1 Bacteroidota bacterium | reverse complement strand
GGTAGAGCCAGTGAGCTTACGGAAGATGCGGCTTTCTTATCTGGTTTAGTAAAAATAAAAACAACAGACGAAGCAGGAAATGATCAACAACCCTGGAGGCCAAAATATGTTTTTCATTATATTCAGGATCGGCATATTGAGCCAGATTTTGTAACCGATATTACAGATGTCTTTGAACAAAGAATGGAATCTATCAAAGCTTATACTACTCAGTTTTATAACCCCGAAAATGAGGATGATGGACCACAAACTTATATATCATCACCTGATTTTTCAGAATCTGTGACTTCACGTGCAAGAATGATGGGGAAAAGAATCGGCGTGAAATATGGTGAAGGATTCAACACAAAAAAAATGATAGGGATAAAAAATATGGATTCGTTGATATTGGTTGAAACCTAAGTTTCTTATTAAAATCAAACGGCTTAAAGTTGAGAACTCTTTACCCCCCATATTATTATCGTAGTTACTGTTTTAAAAAAATAAAGAAACAAACGATTGCATTAACTGTTAACATTGAGTATGTTAATAGATTCATTCCTTTATTTCCATCTATAAGAACTACCTTTGCATCTTAAATTAATCAATAGCAAATGTCAGTTCCTAAATTTACTTCTGCTGCACAATCCTTTCATGGTGAGCTAAAAAAAAGAATAAACATATACTTTAAAGAAAAAGGAAAATCTTCAACAGGAAACTCCGGTCTTTTCTTTAAAGCAATTTTTCTGCTTACAGGTTTCATAGGTATCTATATTCATCTTGTTTTTTTTACGCCACCGGCATTTTGGGCAGTGTTAGAATGTTTGCTACTGGGTGGTTTTACAGCAGGTATTGGTTTTAATATCATGCATGATGGTTCCCATGGAAGTTTTAGTAAATATAAAATTTTGAATAAATTAGCCTCGCTTTCTGCAAATTTGATGGGTGCTGATAATTTTATGTGGAAGACAAAACACAATATCGTTCATCACACATATACTAACATACATGGGATTGATGATGATATTGAAGCAAGACCTTTACTCCGTCTTTGCAGCGACCAAAAATTTTATAAAATTCATAAATACCAGCATTTATACTTTTGGGCTGCCTACTCATTATTATATATTTATTGGGTGTTTGTAACTGATTATAAAAAATATTTTACGAAAAAAGTTGGTTCTATGCCCATAACGAAAATGTCAACAGAAGAGCAATTTACATTCTGGGGCTTCAAACTTCTTCATGCATTTCTTTTTGTGGTACTGCCTATAATACTTTTAGGTTTTACAACATGGATTATTGGTTTTTTAATTTTTGGAATGTTTGCTGGTTTTGTTTTAAGTATTGTTTTTCAATTAGCACATACAGTTGAGCATACTGAGTTCCCAAAAGTAAATGTAGCAACTGGCAAGATGGATGATGAGTGGGCAATACATCAAATAAAGACTACTGCCAATTTTGCAAATAAAAATAAATTGATCAGTTGGTTAGTTGGTGGGTTAAATTTCCAGATAGAACATCACCTGTTTCCAAGAATTTCACACATACATTATCCAGCCATCAGCAAAATCATTCGTCAAACATGCCTGGAATTTGGCATCAACTATGTTGAATATCCAAAAATGAGATTAGCAGTTGCTTCACACGTTTCTTATTTAAAGCAATTGGGTAAAAGATAAACTAACTGCCACAGGTAGTTTTGTTTGGAATTCGCAGTTAGTGTTAATGTTACATCTTTATAAAGCACCGCGATCCACATCTTTAATAAATTCTATTACCCCGTACATAAATATTTGCTGATCGTCCCACATTGATAAATGACTGCCGTTGGGACAATATAAATATCTTCCCTTTTGAACCATCTCAGATTGTTTCTTCATGTCTTCCGGGTCCATCGTGTCATGCTTTGCACCAACCATCAGCGTTGGAACTTTTATGTTTTTAAGATCATTCCATCGGTCCCAATTTATTAAACGACCTGCAACAGAAAATTCGCTGGGGCCCTGCATCATTAAATATATTGGATAGTTGACATGCTTAAAAGAACGGGCTACCGGTTCTGGCAATTCAGATAAGCGACACAGATGTTTGTTATAATACTCAGCTTGCAGTAACTGAAGATAATTTGGATTGTCAAATTGTTTATTTGCTTCGTAGTTCAGTAGTGAATCAACTGCTGATTGGCGCATATTCATTCTTAACTTTTTTCCATACTCAGCATAGCGGGGAATGCTTGCCATCATATTACAAACAATCAATCCCTTCATATTGTCCTGGTATTTCAATGCATACTCTATTCCGAGCATACCGCCCCAGGAATTGCCTAATACATAAAAATTGGATGCGTCTGCACCAATAGCTTTTCTTACCTGCTCCACCTCCTCTACAAAACGTTCAGTAGTCCATAAACTGCTATCGGTTGGCTGATCGCTGTAGTAAGAGCCTAACTGATCATATTCATAAAATTCAAACCCTTCTTTAGGAAAAAAACTTTCAAAGCATTCCATATACTCATGAGTCATTGCCGGTCCGCCATGGAGCAGCAAAACTTTTATCCTTGGGTTATTTCCAAATCGTTTTGTCCAGACTTTAAATTCACCCACGGGAGTTTTAATGGGTATCATTTTTATGCCAGCCGATTGCACTCCGCTGTCACCATAATTAAAATAAGCGGCAACTGTCGGGCTTTCAACTGTTCCGGGTTTTATTGAATTTTTGCAAGAACTAACTAAAAAAATAATGATAATTATTGAAAATATTTTTCTCATAAATCAATTTTAAGGCAAAAAGGTAAAGAATTTATTTAACTTGAAGCTCCTATCTTCTAAAGGGGGATATTCATCTGAAAATTTTAACATACTTGTTTTTAGATAAAGTTACAATTCAAATAAATTAGAAAATACTATTTAAACTTTCTTACTATGAAAATTTATTTTACTTCGCTCCTGTTGCTTTTATCTTTTTTGGCAACTGCACAATCAAAACAAGACACAATTCTACTCTTTAAAAACACGGCTTCTTTGTTCGATTTGGAATACACCAATGACGAAGCCGATTCAATGATTGGGAACCTGAGAGGAAATCTGCAATTGTATAAAGGATTGCATAAAACTTTACCAACCAATAATATTCCATTTCCATTTGCATTTAATCCTGCGCCGTTTGGTATGGAAATCAAAAGAAAATCACAGACAGTTTCAATGCCGTACCGGGCAGATATGCAAATGCCAAAAAACAAAAATGATTTAGCTTTTTATTCGATCCCTGAATTAGCAGGTTTAATTAAAACAAAAAAGATAACATCCCTGGAACTTACAAAATTTTTTATTGAACGTTTAAAAAAATGGGGCGATACGCTGGAGTGTGTAATAACCTTGACAGAGGATACTGCCATTGCTCAAGCTCTACGGGCAGATGAAGAAATAAAAAATGGGATATACCGTGGCGTATTACATGGCATACCGTATGGATTAAAAGATTTGTTTGCGGTAAGGGGATATAAAACAACCTGGGGCAGTACACCCTATAAAGATCAGGTGATAGATGAAGATGCTTATATATATACCCGACTTAAAAATTCCGGAGCTGTTCTTTGTGCCAAACTTTCAATGGGTGCACTGGCAAATAATAATAAATGGTTTGAAGGTGAAACAAAAAATCCCTGGAATCTAAAACAGGGATCAAGTGGATCTTCGGCAGGTTCGGCAGCAGCAACAGCTGCAGGTCTGTTACCTTTTGCTATTGGCACTTAAACATTAGGGTCAATCGTATCGCCTTCTACAAGATGTGGCGTAACCGGATTAAGACCCACATTTGGATCAGTTAGTCGCTCAGGTGCAATGGTACTTTGCTGGAGTCTTGATAAAATAGGACCGATATGCAGAAGTGCTGAAGATGCTGCAATTGTTTTTAATTATATAAAAGGTACTGATGGAAAAGACCCCGGTTCAGTAGATAAAAATTTCAATTATAATGGTGTTGCAGATTTTAAAAAATTAAGGGTCGCTTATGCTGAAAATTATTTTTCGAGATTAGCTGCTGATGCTCCTGAAAAAAAAGTGTTGGAAGTTTATAAATTGTTAGGTGCAGATCTGAAAGCAATTGAATTTCCGGATTCAACTCTATATCCAGTAAATTTTATCAGTTTAATTCTAGGTGCAGAAAGCGCAGCCGCATTTGATGAACTGACAAGAAGCAATCGGGATAACTTGATAGAAAGACAGGACAAAAATTTTTGGCCCAATACTTTTCGCAGTGGTCAGATGATACCAGCCGTAGAATACATAAATGCCAATCGCTACCGTTATAATCTTTGCAAATCATTTAATGATTTTATGAAAGACTATGATGTTATTATCATTCCAAGCTTTAGCGGAAGGCAATTGGCAATGACCAATCTTACCGGTCATCCTGTAGTATGTATGCCGATCGGTTTCAATGCTACCGGCACTCCATTAAGCATTACACTCATTGGAAATTTATATGATGAAGCCACTATCTTAGCAGCCGCAAAAGCATTTCAGGATAAAACAAATTTTAATAGAAAACATCCGGAAAAATTTAATAACTAATATTTAAGATTGAATATTTATGAAACACTTCTTATCAACTACAGCAGTACTATTCACTTTCATATTTTTTTCCTGTAATCAAAAACCAAAAGCAGACTTATTAGTATTTAACGCCACGATTTATACCGTCAATGCATCTTTTTCAATTGCTGATGCGATGCTGGTATCGGATGGAAAAATAATTGCAACTGGAAAAAAGGATGAACTGGAAAAAGCATATACGATAATAGAAAAATTAGATGCCGGCGGAAAATTTATTTATCCCGGATTTATAGATGCCCATGCACATTTTGCAGGCTATGCATCAGGATTGCTGAGTGCAAATCTTGTTGGCACGAAAAGCTGGGAAGAAATCTTAGATAAATTAAAATCATTTGATTCTACGAATAAAGAAGGCTGGTTGATTGGACGTGGCTGGGATCAGAATGATTGGGCAATAAAAGAATTTCCTACCAATGAAAAACTGAACGAATTATTTCCGGACAGACCCGTATTACTTTCAAGAATTGATGGACATGGAGCCATTGCAAATAACAAAGCATTAGAAATTGCCGGAATAAAAGCAGGTGATAAATTAACTGGGGGAGATGTGGAAGTTAAAAACGGAAAGTTAACTGGAATATTAATTGATAATGCTATTGATTTGGTATCAGCAAAAGCAACAGGCAATTCAGATGAACAAATGATAAAAGCTTTGAAACAAGCCGAACAAAATTGCTTTGCAGTTGGTTTAACTACCATTGATGACTGCGGTTTGGGTTATGCAACAGTTGATAAATTAAATGCAATGCAAAAGGCCGGCGAATTGAAAATGAGGTTGTATGTGATGCTGAGTGATAGCAAAGAAAACTATGACTACTTAGAAAAAAAAGGAATAATTAAAACAGATCGGTTGAATGTAAGAAGTTTTAAAGTGTATGGTGATGGAGCATTAGGATCAAGAGGTGCATGCTTGCTGAGACCTTATAGTGATAAACCCGGGCATCTTGGTTTTTTATTAAGCAATCCCGAACATTTTGATTCGGTAGCTGCAAGAATTATCAGCAAAGGTTTTCAAATGTGTACACATGCCATTGGTGATAGCGCCAATAGAACCATTTTAAAAATCTATGCTAAATATTTAAAAGGTAAAAATGATCTTCGCTGGCGTATTGAACATGCACAGGTAGTGAATGAATTTGATTTCTCCCTATTTAAAAATTTTTCAATCATTCCGTCTGTACAACCCACACATGCCACCAGCGATATGTACTGGGCTGCTGACAGATTAAATAGCGAAAGAGTAAAAACAGCTTACGCATTTGGTGACCTGTTGGATCAGAATGGATGGATTGCATTGGGTACCGATTTCCCGGTAGAAGATATTTCTCCTTTCAATACTTTTTTTGCTTCGGTGGTAAGAAAAGATGCAAAAGGATTTCCGGAAAATGGTTTCCAGGTTGAAAATGCATTAACCAGAGAACAAACTTTGCGTGGCATGACCATCTGGGCAGCCAAAGCAAATTTTGAAGAAAATGAAAAGGGCTCTCTTGAGAAAGGAAAGTTTGCTGACTTTATCAT
>JANPEU010000369.1:0-6399 GCA_031423175.1 Bacteroidota bacterium | reverse complement strand
AAAGGTTTACTCGCCAAAATATTCAACATAAATTTTCGGTGTCTCATATAGTTTCAGGCTATGCAATAAAACGCCTGCCGGTAAATGAGGATTCAGCTCACTCCAGATACCGATTACCAGGTTTTCGGTACTGCACATTTTTCCTTTCAGAAAATCCACATCTAGATTCAAATTACGGTGATCTATTTTTTCTATCACATGCTCCTGGATTATTTCACTCAGTTTTTTTACATCAAAAATAAATCCCGTACCCGGATCGGGTTGTCCTTTAACCGTCACATACAACTCATAATTATGGCCATGCCAGTTTTCATTGGCACATTTGCCAAAGACTTCCTCATTTTTTTCCGGGGTCCAGGCAGGATTGAAGAGTTTGTGGGCTGCGTTGAAATGTTCAATTCTTGTTAAGTAAACCATGCTTTACTTTTTAGTTTCCTCACAGCAATTGGGCGGAGGAAATGATGAGACCATGCCATATAGCATAGAGGTGCAAATGTAAGGGTTATCCGTTTTGCAGCTGATATACGATATTTGCTATTATGGGAAAAAATATTCTTGTATTGGCTGCTACAGCAAAAGAAATTTCTCCTTTTATACAAGCAATGAAAAAGGATGATGCAGTATTGAAAAATAATAACATTGATATACTTGTAGCAGGTATTGGGCTTACAGCAACTGCCTATCAACTTACCAAACAATTGGCTTTAAAAAATTACAACCTTGTAATTCAGGCGGGTGTTGCCGGAAGTTATGACACAACTGTTCAACTTGGTAAAGTTTTAGTAGTAAAACAAGATTCAATAGCTGATCAAAGTGTGGTGGAAATGAAAAAGCTGAAAACATTGTTTGATTTAAAACTGGTACCACATAACCAGCATCCTTATAAAAATGATTGGTTAATCAATCCGCATAAAGAAATTCTTAAGCTTGCTGGCTTAAAACAGGTAAAAGGAATTTCTGTAAATGAAATCAGCACATCAAAACAAATGATAAAATTTTACCGGGAAACTTTTAACCCGGTTACAGAATCCATGGAAGGGGCAGCCCTGCATTATGTATGCCTGATGGAAAATATTCCATTCATCCAGTTGCGGAGCATTTCAAATTATATTGGCGAACGGAATAAAAAGAAATGGGATATGCAGGATTCGATAAATAATTTAAACAATGAATTGATGAGGTTAATAAAAAAACTTTGAACAGCTATATGTAAAAAGGAGGGCTGCTTGCCCTCCCTGAAAGGATAAGATGGTATGTAAAATTATTTCTTAAGCTGTTGCTTCATTCTTTTTATCTGTTCCTTTATTGACTTTGCAGAACCCATCCGCAGTAAAGACCTTGTGCTTTTAATTGAAGTTTTAGCTCCGTGGTTCATGTTAGTTTGCGAACCTCCAGCTTTTGCAGTACTTCCATTTCCATTGCAATTCTCATAATCGAAGGTGATTGTGACAGGGCTTTCTGTAACCCGATCATAATAATTTGCAGAACTGGGATAATTATGATTGCCTGTCTTAATAGTTGTTTGAGCCGGGTCATAATCATTAAAAAGATAAAGATTGCCGTTATCGTATATCTCGGTACGGTTACTGGTGAACTGCCATTTATCAGTAAATCCCGCGGGTCCATAAGCTATAAAGCCAGTCTCAACCCCGGGAACAGCAGCTCTGGGGTTACGAACAGGTTGAAGAAATGTATAGTTGTCAGAGTACCAAAGTTCATCGCCAAAATAAATATCTGTACGGGTGCAATTGCCGATATTATCATATGTCATGAGTACATGTGAATCATTTGCATCATCGTCCTGCCTTATATTTTGCCCTTTACTGTTATAGGTATATATAACATCTATTGCATCTGTTGGGTCATCAACATTGACTCGTGTAAGGCGGGTTAGCTGTTTGCCTGTGTAATAAAAATGATAGACATAATTTGAACCAAAATAAAATTCATTGGACTGACTAAGCCTGTCATTATTATCATAAGTCATTTCATTGGTATGCAGTGGCAATCCAAATCCGTAATCAGTAATCCATTCATCAGCCAGGCCCCTGTCATTATAGTGAAACTCAAATCTTGCAGCAGTCGGCCAGTCATTAACAGTCATCCGGCATGAATTTTCTTTTGCCCTTTTTGCTGAATTTACAACTGCATTACTTTCGGTTGTTTCTTTTGTTTCCTTTTGGCAACCAGCAACAAATAAAGTTGCCAGCAAAAAAGAGGTGATAAGTTTTAGATAATTTTTTTTCATAAATTAAGTTTTTTTGTAAATTAAAAATATTTCTAATAATGATTATCGATTACGATACATATAGCGTTTTGTTTGAAATGTTTTTATAGCCTGTATTTTTTGCAACTTTGATAAATTGGTTTCAGAAGTTACATCGTTGCTGATGTTACTGTTTACAGATGAATTTCCATTATCACAATTGGTATAATTATAAATTATTCTCGTAGGTTCCTGACCTATCATATCAAAATAATTTACAAATTCCGGATAAGCACCCTTATTTAAACTGAATGTAGTAGTGGCTGGATCATCCTGATATATCACAATAGGATTTGTTCCATCCAGAAAGTAAATAGTTGCAGCATTTTCAAGATTAGGGTAACTTGAATTGACATTATAAACAAAATCATAAGGTACTCCTCCAGCTTTAATTGATAGCCATGGGTTTTTAATTGGGGTTGTATATTGGTACTCATATTTATAACGATCTCCTCCAAAATAAAGATCTTCCTGAATTAAATTGCCTGCTGCATTATAAAATTCATCAACGATAAAATCGAACTCGGGTGATTGAATTTTTATTAATTGATTATTTGCATTGTAGGATAAATAAACATTATTTATCAACGCTCCATCATCTGCAAAGGTCCAGGTAGTTCTGGTAAGATTATTTCCTGTATAACCAAAATCTACATGCAAATTAATTTTTCCTTTTGGTTGTATTAATTCCACCTCACTGCTTTTTAAACGCCCATCAGAATGATAACTAATATTACAATTGTACTTATCATACCTTTCATTTCGGTTTAAACGATTTACCAACCCATCGCTATTATATCCAAACGTAGTTGAGAAACTAAAATATTTGTAATGCTGACCTTCATAAATCAGCCGACATCCACTTTGTGGTCTTTCCTTAGCAGATAGCAATCCTCTCTGAGAATTTATTTCTTGCACTTCCTTTGTTTCTTTCTGACAACCGATAATTAATAAAGATGCCAACAGAAAGGGACTGAAGAGTTTTAAATAATTCTTTTTCATAAAACAATTTTTTTGTTTTGATAATTTATTAGTGCTTTAATCAGTACTTAACCTGGATTTTCGAGGAAGGGAATGAACCGGTATTTACAGAGGGTATTTGAGAATTATAATTGAAGGTGAGGTAAACTCCATGCAGAAAGAATACCCCATTGGGGTATTCTTTTAAAAAAATGAAAATATTTTTTTGAAAGAATCAGTGCAGGCCCTGGTGTATTGCTTTTTGAATGGCTTCGCTGCGGCTGGCCACATGCAGTTTTTTGTAGATATGTTTTACATGCGTACGTACTGTTTCATAACTGATAAAAATTTTCTCAGCAATATTTTTATAATTATTCCCTTCCACCATTAACTTTAAAATTTCTTTTTCCCGTTCACTCAAATGATAGTCGGTGTTCTCAGGTGAAATCAGTACTACATTCCTACTGGAGAAAAAACTAAAAACCTTTTTAGCTACGGAAGTGCTGATGGGAGCTCCGCCATTAAAAACTTCAAGTATGGCATCAATACTCTTAACGGGTGGATCGTTTTTTAGAATATACCCGGATGCACCTGCACACAACGCCTGGAAGATGCGTTCGCTGTCGTTGAATACAGTCTGTATTAAAATTTTAATATCCGGATAGGCTTCGCTAATTTTTTTTGTGGCTTCTATTCCATTCATGCCTGGCATTTCAATATCCATCAGGATAACATGCGGTTCGCTGCGTTTGACATCAGCATTCCAGTTATTACAATCAGTAAAAGCCCCCGTGCAGATCAATCCTGTTGTACCGTTTAGTATGGTCTGCAGAGCATCCCTTACTAATTTATTATCCTCAAATATGGCTACTCTTATATCCATGAATGCTTAACAAATGTGGTTCAATATTTTTGCTTTACCTATACCCCATCAGGTGATTTTATACTGAAGCGAAACTGAAGCTCCTTCATTTTCTTTTGATTGTAAAATAAGTTTTGCTCCAATCTCATCGGCACGTTTTTGCATATTCTCAAGGCCATTACCCCGTCTTACCATTACTTCATCAAATCCTTTACCATTATCAATAACTGTAAATTCCAGGTTGCCATCTGTTTCTTTTATGATCAAATCAAGTTGTTTGCCCCCACTATATTTTACTGCATTATTTATTGCCTCCTTACAAAAAAGATAAATGTTACGCCTCGCTGCAACCGGCAATATTTTTTCATGCAACCCGGCTGGCATAACAATATTCACTTTCATATTTTTTATGTTCGCCATATCCCTTGCATACTCCTCAAGACGGTCAGTTAATTTTTGCAACGAATCCTGTTCGGGGTTTATCATCCATACAATATCATTCAGTTTACTCACCATTTCACCCGAAGATTGCTGCATTATATTCAGTGATTTTTCAATTTCTGCTGTTTGTCCTGTTTTCAATTGTTCCTTGGTAAGATGGCTGTACATAGCAATTCCGCTGAGGGTGGCACCAATATCATCGTGTAATTCTCCGGATATTTTATTGCGGAGACTTTCCACTTCTAATTGCGACTGCAGTTTTTCAACAGCCAATTGTTTTTCCTGCTCATTCCACCGCTTTAATAATGCCAGTTGAAAAAGAAGTATGTCAATGAGCATACCTATTTTTATTATTGCCAAAGGATATTTGTCAAATACTGTTGCATTGCTTCCAGAATTATATCTGATTGTTAAGGCTATTGTAAGGTTAACGCAAATGAAGATTATCAGCATACCATAAATTATCAGTTTTTTATAGCCCTGCTGCCTGAAGTTTAGTATAAGTATTAATGTGCAGAAAGGCCCATTAACAAGATGACCGGTATAAAAAATAATATTTGAGTTCCAACCCAAAAATGTAAACAAAACAAACAGCAAATAAAGTATTGGGATGGCATAAAATGTAACAGTGTAAGTCTTCTTTACATACCCATATTGTTCCAGTGTATCATTAAAAATTTCTTTAAGAAATACGAGATACATAAAAATCATGGACATGAATATGGCAAAGTTTGCATAGAGATAAGCAGGGGAGTTAAACACAATATCTTCATCTATACCCAAAAAAGTATCAGTAGCATTCAGGAAAAAATAGATGCCGGAAAAAAGATTGAGCAAAGAATAGTATAAAGCTTCTCCTCTTTTTGATATAAGGTAAACCATACCAAAAAACACTACCTGGAAAAGCATAATGCCCTCAAAAAAAAGATAAAAGAGTTCCATGTCCCTAGATGTAAAAACATTAATTGTTTTATCTAAAGTAATATTTATTTTGATGATGTCCTTTAGATAATCAATACTCCCATGAGTGAGATCGAAATAATTTTGTCAAATGCAAAATCTAAGCGAGTTTAATCAGGGTTGCAGCAACTACACCTGCGGTCTCTGTCCGTAATCTTGTTTCGCCAAGTGCTACAGGGATAAAATTATTTTGAAGTGCAAATGAAATTTCTTCTTTGGTGAAATCGCCTTCAGGTCCGATACAAATTTGCCAATGTGCAAATTTGCCAATATGCAAATCATTAATTGTTTGTTTGTTGCCTTCATCGCAATGAGCAATTAGTTTTTGAGAATCTGCATATTTGTCTATTGTCATTTTTGCAAATTGAACAGGTTCTTGCAAAGTTGGTAACCATGTTTGCTGCGATTGTAGCATAGCACTGATGCAAATTCCTTTCATCCGGTCATAACGGAATTTTTGTTTTTCGGTTCTTTCACAAATCAATGGAATAATTTCATTCACTCCAATCTCGGTTGCTTTTTCCAAAAACCATTCAAAGCGGTTGGTATTTTTGAGTAATGAAATGGCAATGCATATATGTTTGGTTGGCGGATGATTGATAACAGATGTCAGAACAGAAACTTCACAATGTTTTTTATGTGCATCAGTTATTTCAGTTGTAATCAAACTCCCTTTTCCATCTGTAAGATTTATTTTCTCTCCTTCTTTCATACGCAATACACTCACCACATGGCGTGATGTGTCTTCATCCAGCATAATTGTTTTTGCTGAAGCATCATAAGTTTCGATATAGAAAAAAGGTAACGTCATTTTATTAAAAAAATGTCCCGCAACAAGCAGGACAAATCTAAAATCTTAAATCTGAAATCTAAAACCTGCCTGCGGCAGGCAGGTCAGAATGGATTATCA
>JANPEU010000368.1:0-3287 GCA_031423175.1 Bacteroidota bacterium | reverse complement strand
CAGTAAAGCTGTTTAAGAAATTTATGGGCTTGCCTGTTGATGGATTGCTTATAGCTCCAGTTTTTTGACCTGTTAAAATTCTTTCGCCGAAATGATAGATGATACCACTTCGGGTAAGTTTTTCTTTTTTATTAAAAAATATAACACCATCTACTGAAAGATTGGCTAACCCACTAAGCGGGTTAATAAAATTAGTAACCAACTGATCATTGCTGCGATTAATAGTTTGGCTTTGCTGGTTTGCAAAATTATTAGACGATACACCACTATAAATAGAAAGTGGAATTGCAAACTTACCCGGCTCGCCAATAAACAAACGAATAAACCTTGCACTTGCATTTACCTGCCCATTGTTTACGATGTCGAAGAAGCCAGAGGTGAGGATTTCGGGTTTGTAAAAAGATTTTGAATTTTGACTTAGAGGTTGGGTTAATGGTAAAGTGTTTGAGACTTTATAAACGGAGTCATTTGCCTGGGCTAAGGCAAAAGTTGGCAATAGCCAAAGTAATATTGACACAAACTGCTTCATAACAAAAAATAAAAAAAAACTGTATTTCAAACTAAAAATCTAAAGATGTGATTAATCAATAATCACTAATACAATCAGAAGTTTACCACTAATTTTTTTTCAAATTAAACCGGTATAGAATATTTGCAGTTAGCCACCTGCCATTACTTAAAGATCCAATAATCTGATTATAAGAAGGAAACAAATCAATATAAGCTTTTTTAGAAATCTTAAAAGAATACCCGGCCATTCCGCTAATAACGAAATGGCTACTGCCCGAACTATACCGGGCAAGACCTGCATCAGTACCTACAAAAAACCTGGAATCAGAGAAATTGGTTCTATAACCTGCTTTCATCAGAGTTAGCGAACTTTTAGTAACAGGTGGATGCTTAGCTCCTATAGAAACATACAATACAGATATTGTAATTGAACCCAATTTTGATACGCCGAAACTGGACTGTAAAGAGCCGCCAATTCCATTCTTATAATAATAAGAAAAATTTTTATTTGAAAATGGAAAACCAATTGATGGGCCAATGCCAACAAAAAAAGAACCCTTTTGGCAATAGGTATTTGATAAAATTAGAATGAACACACCAGAAATTAATAGTTGCTTTTTCACAAAATTTATTTTTTAATTTTTATTGGTACACCAAGACTGAAGCCAAATGTAGTGCCACGGGTGCGAAGTACCTGTTTTGGCACATCCACTTGTTTTGAAGGATCATTCCAGTAGCCGTACTGGTAATGAATATCAAAATGCGCCATATCTTTCAAGCCCTGGTTATAAAAAACATTAAAACTCAACACCCTTTTGTTTTTCTTTTTATTGATAAAATCAAATCCCCCGGTGCCTCGTAGGAATATCCCAAATCCATCACGGTTATGATCTGCCTCATAAGCAACATATGTATTAGGGCTTGAAAACCCCCCTGAAGAATTAGGAAACACTTTATTATAAAAAGACTTGCTTCTATTGAAACTTAGACCTGTGCCTATTGAGTAGTTAAACCGTATTTTGGAATGAAAGAGAAATCCTTTTTCTTTTCCCCCCTCTTTTAACAACGCATAGCTAAAAATTAGATGATCAATTTCTCTGCCAAATGAGGCATTAAAAAAGCCCAAAAGCCTATCCGTGTTTGGCGGCGCCGAAAACTTATTAAATAATTTGAAATTCATTCCTAAAGGCATTTCTTCCAGGGATATTTTGTGATTTATTTTTTTTGATTTGTAAATCAGGTCAATACCCCAACTTAAATTTATTTTCGCATTACTTGGTCTGAACTCATCCCTGTTATGACCATTAGTATAGGAAATGCCCGAAAAAGGAGAAGTGAGCTTAACTACCATATATACTTTTTGTGAAACCCCGCAATGAGATATATACAAACACAAAAATAAAGAGGATAGCTTTTTCATAATATTTTTAAATTGCCGGTATAATTTTTTTGTAATTTTAAAACTATACCGGCTTGCAATTGCTAATACCCGTAAACGATTCTATAATGTCTTGATGGAATAAAGGCAGGCACATTAGGATTACCGTTCGGAATCCTTATCCCAAAGTCAACATTAAAATCAAAATGAGATAATGATCTTCCACCGCTGTAAGCTCGCCAATGAAGCACTCCATCACCCCACTCTTGAGCTAATTCAAGCATATTTTCACTCTGATTTACTTCCGTTCCGCAACGCTTTCTATATTTGACAGTGCCTATTAGTTTTAGATCAGCATAGGTATAAACGGGAACCGTAAATGGATTGCCGCCAAATGTACACCACTTTATACTCCTGATTTTTGACTGCAGTGAAAAGAAAAAAATTGCTTTTTGATATGCTAATTTATTATCCATGCCATAAGTTATTCCGTTTGTAGAACTGCCACCACCATCACATTGTTCATAAGTTTCTGCCCACGGTTCAATTTGTTTGTCATCTCTTCTATCTGCTCCTCCACAAGCTCTTGCTGCTTTTAAAAAGTCGTCATAGTTTGAAGATGTTACTGCATTTTTTTCCAGTTCTTCCAATAATTCAAGACCGAATTCCTCATCACCATTAAGAACCATCATTCCGGTTGCTTCAAGGTCATTACTTTGTAATGATAAATATGCATCTGTATTGCTGGATAAAATAACAAGCCCACGGTTGTTGTACAGATCGATTTTTATTAGATAACTGCCAATTTGAAATATATAATCTGTATTTAAAACCTCTTTTAAAAAATCTGGGTGTAATGTATCGTTATCTTCAACAAGCCATTGCAGTTCAGCTAAAGTGGTTAAAGTGCCACTTTGTATAGCAATTGAATGAAGGCTCGGCAATGTGTTTTCATCGTCAGCAAAGGATTCATATAAAGAAACACTGGAAAAATTCATGACATTTTCGGTTGCTGTCGGAGCTTGTGAAAAAGAAATATTTGAAAAAATAATACTGACAAAGGCTAAAAGCCCGGCTTTAAAGTATTTCATATAAAATAATTTTCTCGCCTACTCTCTTTAAAATTCCGGTTTTCGGCTTTGCCCCGGTTCATCGGCACTATCGCTAGCAGATAGATAAATGATGAACCAAAACTATACACCACTATTACTACAAAAATTTATTTTGAACGAGATTATTCCCGAAAAACATCGAGATTTTTCCCAATAATTATTGGGGTTTTCCCCGCTATTTATTTTATGTTTTCATACCCGGCAATTTTATATTTCAAGCCGTTAAGCTTAATCAAAGAACTTGTATAAGTAAAGTTGAGGTAATATCTTGAAATAAAAAACGGGAT
>JANPEU010000367.1:0-11991 GCA_031423175.1 Bacteroidota bacterium | reverse complement strand
TAATACCGAATCGCCATACAATTTAGTCCAAAACGAAAGTCGTCTCTGCTCTCGGTATTATACCAGATTTTTTGGATTAAAGGGTAAATCAAATTGGTATAATTTATAAACAGGTGTGGCAAGGTTGCAACTAATTAGCTAATTTGGTACGTCTTTCACACGTTATAAGAATCAATTACCTGTTATGAAGAAGAATTTTATTTTAATAATCCTTTTGTTAGTAAAAGTATTTCCGAATCAGTTGTTTGCTCAACGGAAATTAACTGAAGCTACTATATCTTATGATATTGTAATTAATACTTCCAATACTATACCCAAAGCTGCCGATGCAATTGATGGTTCCATCAGTGTTATTTATCTGAAAGGAAACAATAGCCGTTCCGAAATGATTACACCATTAGGAAATCAACATACAATTATAAATGGAAAAACGGGTAATGCAACGGTTCTCAAAGAATGGGGCACTCAAAAATATATGATAACAATGACGCCTTCAAACTGGAAAGATTATAATAAAAAGTATGACAAAATAAGTTTTTCATATTATCAAGAATATAAAACGATTTCAGGTTATAAATGTCAGAAAGCAATTGGAAATTTGAACGATAGTGCTAAAACCACTTTTACAGTTTATTTCACCAAAGAGTTAATTCCTGTTAATATGGACTTTCAATATTTAAACAGAAATCTTCCCGGACTTGCAATGGAATATGAAGTAGTAAAAGGAACAGACACCCACATTTATACGGTTTCAAAAATAAATTTCGATCCTGTACCCACTTCAAAATTTGAAATACCTGTAGCAGGCTACCGGGTAATGACCTATGAAGAAACAAAAGTTAAACCGGTGAATTAACGGTTTTCAGAAAAGGGGATAATTGAAACTTTGCCCATTAAAATTTTCTTTTTCAAAGGCAGTACATAAGTTGTTTTTCCAATTTGATAACTGGCAATTGCATTCAGATTAATATACTTTGGAGTTTGAGTAGTGAAAAGCTGTCCACCTCGAAAAATATAACCAGACTTTAGAGAAAATGTTCCTGGTTTTAAAACTGATTCTTGTGAAAGGAATGTACGATGCGGTGTTTTATCAATATTTTTTCCAATGCTATAAATACCAAATGTTGCAAAAGCTCCCATAACTGAAGTCGTTAATAGAGCAATCACAAAGATTTTAATGCGAAATAGTTTTTTAAGAGTGATGCTAGCTGAATTCATTGCAATACAAAAATATGGATTACTAAAGTCCTGAACAAAACCGTTTATGGAAAATTTAATACCTCTTTAACGACTGTATTAAAGGTTTGTTACATATTCAGCCAATTTTTTTTCAAAACTTTGCACAATTGGGGATAAATGAAAAGCATTTTGATAAACAGATTTGCCTTAACTTAGAATAATTCAGACAGTCATTGCATCAATTAGTCCACCTTAAATTGTTGAAACCCATGACCGAAAAGCAAAATCCCTTCAGCGAAGACAAGCATCTGATACAAGAGTTACTTAAAATATACGCCAATCTCAAAAACGGAAATGCGCATTCATATATCGATGAAGAATCGTTTGAAAGAATAATCACTTACTTTCAGGATAAAGAGGATCTTAAAAATGCGACAGAGGCTGCTGAGCTGGCAATAGGGCAATACCCCTGGTGCGCCGACCTTTTGGTAAAAAAGGCGGATATTCTTCTCGCCAAAAGAAAATATCACGAAGCACTTGCAATACTTGATAAAGCGGAACTGCTGGACAGTAAGGACATGAATCTTTATATCTGCAAAACGGATGCATATTTAGCATTGGAAATGGAGGAAGAAGCAATTAGCCTGTTACAAAATGCGCTGACAATATTTGAAGGTGATGACCGGATCGAATTACTTTTTGAACTGGGCGATGTATATGATTACTACGAAAATTTTGATAAAGTATTTGAAAGTTTGAAAATGATTCTGGAACTGGAGCCAAATAATGAGGAAGCATTGTATAAAATTTGTTTTTGGACAGATTTTACAAACCGAAACGAAGAAGGAATAAAACTCCATTCAGACATCATAGATAATTTTCCATACAACCATCTTGCATGGTTTAATCTGGGTGCTGCCTACCAGGGAATAAAATTGTATGAAAAGGCAATTGATGCCTATCAGTATGCAATAGCGATTGATGAAAAATTTGATTATGCTTACCGGAATATCGGCGATGCTTACATCCGACTTAGAAAATATAAAGAGGCAATTGAAGTACTATTTAAAGTGGTAGAACTTGCAAAACCGGAAGATGTAATTTTTGAAGCAATTGCTTATTGCTATGACCGGATGAAAAATTATTCGCAGGCAAGATTGTATTACCGTAAAGCCATCCATCTTAATCCAGGAAACACGACGCTGTTTTATAAAATGGCATGCACTTATTTCAACGACGAAAATTACAGTAGTTGTACAAAGCAATTGGAACATGCTTTAAAAATAAACACACATCACCCCGATTTTAATTTACTGATGGGTGAATGTAAATTACGATCAGGTTTGTTTGAAGAGGCAATTGATTTCTTTAAAATTGCTGTGAATGCCCGCCAGAAAAATGCAGCAGGCTGGGAAGCACTTATCCGATGTATGTATTATGCAGAATTTTATGATGATGCTTATGATCATGCAGTGGCTGCCAGGCTTTATACGGCCGATAAACCCGTATTTCTTTTTTATAAAAGTGCTGCACTTTTCGCCTTAGGGAAAAATAAGGAAGCATTATTACAATTGGAAGAAGCAATGGAGAAGGCACCACGATTGCTAAGAAAATTTGTTGATCTGAATCCCTCAATTTTACAAAATCATCAGGTGGTGGATATGATTGCAAAATATAAAAGAAGAAAATCGATTTGATTAGATTTGGAGTTGAAGGAATTCGTCAACCATACTCTGTTTAATCTTCCTTATTTTTGCCCGCCCGGATTAAATTCCTGCCAGAATAAATCTTTCAGGCTGGCTTTCGGTCAGGTGGCTCACGATATAGATCTGAATGAAAAAATAGAATTTCCAACTGTATAAAAATTTCAAATAATGAATTTTAATCTAACTCAAATTCCAGACAGGAATCTGAAACCACGGACTGCAGGTTTAACCATGGTGATGGACAAAGGACTTAGTGTAAATGAAGCAAAAAATTTTCTGAGTTCATGTCATCCACATGTAGATATAATTAAATTAGGTTTTGGCACATCGTATGTTACACCAAACCTGAAAGAGAAATTAGAAGTTTACAAAGGTTATGATATTCCAATTTATTTTGGGGGTACTTTGTTCGAGGCTTTTTTGATCCGTAATCAGTTTGAAGAATATATTTCTACCTGTAAAGAGTTTGGGATAAGTTATATGGAAGTAAGCGACGGCTCCATCACGATTCCCCATTCAGAAAAATGCGGATATATTGAAAAATTGATGCAACATGGTGTGGTACTTAGCGAGGTGGGAAGTAAAGATGCAGAGCATATTATGCCGCCTTATAAGTGGATCGAATTAATGCGGGCAGAATTGAATGCTGGTTCTTCATATGTAATAGCCGAAGCAAGAGAAGCAGGTAATGTTGGTATTTATCGAGGGTCAGGGGAGGTAAGAGAAGGCCTGGTGCAGGAAATACTTACGCAAATTCCTGCTGAAAAAATTATATGGGAAGCTCCGCAAAAAGCACAGCAACTTTATTTTATCGAATTAATCGGGTGCAATGTAAACCTGGGAAATATTGCACCAACTGAAGTAATACCATTAGAAACAATGCGGGTTGGATTGCGTGGCGATACATTCCATCTTTATCTTGATAAAAAAGAAGCTTGATGCATTTATATGGGCTGATAGGCTATCCGCTTTCACATTCGTTTTCTCAAAAATATTTTGAAGAAAAATTTGAGAAAGAGAATATTACGGATTGCAGGTACCAGAATTTTCCGATTTCAACTATTGATGAATTAAAAAAAATCATTGATCAGAATCCTGACCTGAAAGGATTGAACGTAACCATCCCATATAAAGAAAAAGTAATTCCCTACTTAAATGAAGCAACGGAAGTTGTAAAAAAAATTGGCGCCTGTAACTGTATAAAATTTATTGATGGCAAATTGATTGGCTATAATACTGATGTTACAGGATTTGAAAAATCGTTTATTAAAAAACTGAAACCGTTTCATAATGCTGCAATGGTGTTGGGTACCGGGGGGGCTTCAAAAGCGGTTCAGTATGTTCTTCACAAACTCAAAATTCCTTTTATCATTGTTTCCAGAAACCCCCGGAAAAATGAAATGAGTTATGATAACCTTGATGCGCATACGATCAACCGGTGTAAAATTATTATCAATACTACACCATTGGGTATGCAACCGAATGTTCAGCAAAGTCCGTCAATACCCTACCTCAACATAACTAATCAGCATTATTTATTCGATTTAATTTATAATCCGGTAAAATCAGTTTTTCTGGAAAAAGGAGAATTCATGGGGGCATCGATTCAAAACGGAGATGAAATGCTGATAAATCAGGCAGAGGAAAGCTGGCAAATCTGGAATTCTTGAAATCAGAGTAGATAGTTTAATTTTATTTTTACAAGCAGATTTATTCAATGAAAAGAATTGCGAATCTAATAATACTCTCTTATTTTTTTATAACGCAGATGAGTGCTCAGGGTAATGCTGTTGAACTTTTTAATAAAGCAATGGAATTTAAAAAAAGCAACAATTGCATTGAAGTTCTTTCCTTATTGAATAAAGCAATCGAACTAAAACCGGATTTTTCCGATGCATGGTTGGAAAAAGGTTGGTGCTTAAACGAGTTGAACCGGCCCAGAGAAGCAATTGCTGTTTTACAAAAAGCGAATACTTTATCGAAAAATGATTATCGTAATTATTTTGAAATGGGGCATGCTTATATTACTTTAAATGAAACTGATTCTGCACTAAAATATTTTCAAGAATCTTTACGGATAAAACCTGATCATCTTGCTGCAAATGTTTCAGTGGGTGATTTGTACCGGGAAAAACTAAACAACCCTAAACAGGCGTTAAATTATTATTTGAAAGCATCGAAGATTGACAGCAATTATAAAAAATCGAATTATTGGATTGGGTGGTGTTATAATGAATCAGAAAAATTTGACAGTGCAATTTTTTATTTACAAAAAGTGGTTGAAATTGACCCGGATAATACGCCGGTGTCAATTGAATTAGGATTTGCGTTCTATTCCCTAAATAAATTTAGCGAAGCAATCAAGGCATTTAAACCTGCATTAGTTGCTAAGCCCAAACCCGAACTAGCCTTATTCTATACAGCAATGTGTTTTGTGAAAACGGGTAACAAAGAAGAAGCTTTAAGAAAATACAATGAATTGGCAATTTTAAACAGCTCCTATGCCGCAAAGCTTTTACATGAAATTAAGCAAATGAAATAGCTGTTGAAACCGAAAATCGACCACCACGGGTTAGCTTTCATCAATTTATAATCCGAGTCTTTTTCTGAGTGTTAGCAATACAGGTTTAACGTCTGGAGAAAGATTTAAATAGTAGACCCCGGTGGAATAGATGAGAATAAATGCGATACTTCTGAGCGTCATACCAATTAATCCATTCATGGTTTTAAAAATAAAAAAGCAAGTGGTAAAGCTTATTCCAGCAAGTAATATTGTATAAAACGATTGTATTGTGAATGGAAACAATTTATATTTTTTCCATAAAAAATAAATACGGATAATATTATAAATAGTAATTGAAATAAGATTGGCGATACCAGGACCAACGATTCCGTATTTTACAGTCAATAGATAATTTAAGGGCAACATCAACAATAAAAGAATAATTCCACATAAAAGTTCAAAACGCCAGTGAATAGAAGTACCGATGATTTGACTGTTTACTCCCGTACCCATATCTACAATCCGGGTGGCACCGAGTAATAGAAAAACCGTGAATGCCTGTAGAAAAGTATCTTTTAACTTGAAGGTAATTACTGCATCGGTAAAATTCAGCGTTATCAACAAAAACAAACCCGCTGCAAAAATGAGTTGATTGATAGATGAACGCTGATAAATTTTTTGTATCAGTTCCATATTCTTATCCTTCCATGCTTGCGAAAGATGTGAGATGGCAGCTGAAATAATTCCCCGCTGCGGTGCTTGTACCAAGGTCGCAAAATTTTGTGCTAATGTATAAACGCCTACCATCATCATCGCATTTTCCAATTTAGAAGCAATAATGAGTGTATCGAAAATAAAGGACAAAGTATAAACAATTGTTCCGCTATATACAAATGCGCAAAGCGTAAGAATTTTGTTTTTAAATTTTTTTGTTACCCGGCTTAGCGTAAAATTGAAATGCAGTTGCCGTGTGTATAAAAGGTAAATTAATAAGAGTAGTGCAATACCGGGATAAGTGAAAGCAAATAGTTTTATAAACAAATCAAAACTACCAATGATACCAGTGAGGAATAACACGATCAGAACTGTTGTGAACAAACGCCACATGGTTTCTTTTAAAAAATTGCTCAATACAGATTTTTTCAATTGCCAGGCATATGCTTCCAGAACAGAAAAAATGGTCAATCCAAAACCCAGAGGAAAAATCCAGTTATAGTACGTAATCAGATCGGGTGAGTTGGCTCCGAATTTTTTTATCACAAGTTGTTTAAAAACAATACCGAAAATAATAACAAGTCCAAACCCGACCATTGATGCAAGAAGTGCCCAACTTAGCATATCATTTTTTCGAGGTTCTAAATTGTCTTTATAATAGGGATAGAATTTATAGATGTAGGAAGTAGTTCCCATATTTGCAATTGCCATCATCATCATTGCAATAGCAATAAATATTCCGGTAAGCCCATACTGTGCTTCCGTAAATCTTCCTTCCCGGGCAAAAAGATAGGTATTGATAAAGCCAATAAAAAAGCCGATGTAGATAACGATGGAAGAAACGATACTCTGCTTTCTTAGTTTGCTCATTTTGTAAATGTACTTCGGATTTGCAAATCCTTACTACAGCTTTTTTGGTTCTATTAAAAAATTCCGGTTGGGAACAAATGTTTTTCCATCAAAGAATTCAACCATTTTCAGTTGCTGCCATTTGGATGTTGGTTTTATCCATCTTTCTTTTTCTTTACCCATATTCATTTTTACTGGCATATTAAAACCGGGTACAGCATTGCTCCATCGGTAAGAAAGTTTTTTACCTGCGATTTTATATTCCAGCACCGGAATTTTACTAGTGCGTAAATATTGATTAAATAGTTGCGATAAATCTCTATGGCTCATTTTAGAAATATAATCTTCGATTTGTTTTGTAGTTACTGTCTGATGGTAGTAAGTTGTATTTAAACCTCGCAATATTTGCCGGAACAAAGAATCATCATTTATTAACTGCCTTATTGTGTGAAGAAAATTACTTCCTTTATAATACATATCGCCGCTTCCGTCCTGGTTTACTCCATATACACCAATAACGGGTGTATCATTCTTAATTCTTTTTCTCGTTCCAATTACATAATCATTACCTGCTTCGTTGCCGTAATAGTATTGGGTAAACAAGGTTTCTGAATAGGCAGTAAAGCTTTCATGTATCCACATATCAGCCAGGTCTTTTGATGTAATATTATTTGCAAACCACTCATGTCCGCTTTCATGTATAATGATAAAATCCCATTTCAATCCCCAACCTGTTCCCGATAAATCATTACCGGAATATCCATTTTGAAATTTATTGCCATAGGCTGTTGCACTCTGATGCTCCATACCCAGGTGCGGCGATTCAATTAATTTATATCCGTCTTCATAAAAAGGATATGGGCCAAACCAATATTCAAATGCTTTCAGCATTGGATGCACATCACGACCAAATTGTTTTTTTGCTTTCTCCAAATTATAATCCAGTACCCAATAGTTACAATTCAGTTTACCTTTTTCGCCATCATATATATCAGTCCAATTGGAGTATTTGCCAATGTAAGGAACGATATTATAATTGTTGATCGGATTTTTAACTTCCCAAATCCATGTGTTTGTACCATTGTTATTCGATTTTTTTTCAATCAAATTACCATTACCAATTGCTGATAAAGTATCCGGAACTGTGATACTTAATGATGCACCCAAATCCGGTTCATCACTCTGATGATCTTTGCACGGATACCAAACACTTGCACCCAAACCTTGACAAGCCACACTCATCCATGGATTTCCTTTCGCATCTTTTTTCCAGATCCATCCTCCATCCCAGGGTGGGTTTATTGCTTCTTTGGGTTTGCCGTGGTAGCTGATTTTTATTGAATAGGTTTTTAAAGAATTTGAACCGGGCATTGCTAATGTTTTGAAAATAGTATTTCCAAAATCTATAAAATACACATTGCCTTCCCGCCAATATTTTTTTATCTGGCTATTATCATTGGAAATAATGCTGTCTATAATAAGTGGTTCCTGTAAATCAATCTGCATTATTTTATTTGTGCCAGGCTTCGCTCTAAAACTAATCCATACATCTCCTGTAATAGTCTTGTTTTTATAATCTGGAGTAACATCGATATAATATGTTCTTACATCCCACCAATCTCTGCCACTTCCAATACTTCCACGCAATGTATCCTGCCGTGTAAATTTTTGTTTTTGATTTAGGGGCTGTGCAGAAATAGTTTTGAAGTTCAGAATTAAAGATGTGATGAATGAAATAAGTATAATTAAGTTTTTCATTTTTTGTTTATTCTCCGCAGTGGTTGAGTAATTGAATGTAAAGCGACTTTGATGCCCGAAAATTTGTTTTTTGAATTTTATTAAAAATGGGTTTTATTTTTTTTAGTATGCCTTTATCTTTTGCCATTACTATAATGCCAAGTGTACCTGTAAAATTTAATCCCATTTCTTTGGCAAGCATCCTTCCTTTTAAATCATCAATTATTAACAAAGCACTATTTGATTCTTTTGCCAAAGCCAAAGCGCTGACTTCTCCCAGATCTATTTTTTTGGTTAATTGCTGAACCAATTTTGTGTTTTCTGGTTTTGAAATACGGATAAAAGAAGGTAAGGGACTTTTAAATTCATCGGCAATTTCAGGAGTAATATGTACAATTGAAAAAAGCTGATTTAGTAAATGAATTTCATTTATTTCTTGCAGTAGAATAAGACAACTGGTATCTGCTATAATTAGCTCATAGTTTTTTAACATCGGCTAAAACATCATCAAGTGAATAATTTATATAGCTTACACCATAATCTTTTAGTATTTCTGTAAATACTTTTTTTGAAAGTCCAGACATTTCAGATGCTTGACCCAATGAAAGTCTTCCAGTCTCATATAATTTAGCAGCCAGGAAGCGAACCATTTCTTTTTTCTTAAGTGAAAATTTCTTAGGAATATCAATTGTAAGAACAGGCATTTTTAATTTTTTGTAATGTAAATTTAATTTTTTTATACCGGGTATGCAAAATAAATTTTTTTTTAACTTTTTTATTTTATTACTTATTGTTTTTGAGTTTTCCTGTGGTAGGGGAAAATCAAAGCAGGATAAAAATATTTTCCGCTACAATGAGCAAACAGGTATTGCCAGCCTCGACCCGGCTTTTGCAAAAAATCAATCCATCATGTGGGCTATTCATCAACTGTACAATACATTGGTGGAAGTGGATGCTCAATTGAATATTGTTCCTTCATTGGCAAAAAACTGGGAGTTTAGTGAAGATAGAAAAACGGTAACCTTCCATTTACGCAACGATGTTTTTTTTCATGAAGACGAAGCCTTTGTTAATAAAGAAAAGAGAAAGTTAATAGCAGCAGATATCGTATATAGTTTTCAAAGAATTCAGGATAAAAAAATAGCAAGCCCCGGTTCATGGATTTTTAATAATAAAGTGGATAGCATTAATGCGTTCACAGCAATTGATGATTCTACTTTTCAATTAAGATTATTAAAACCCTATAACCCGATACTGGGGATTCTTTCCATGCAGTACTGTTCGGTTGTGCCAAAAGAAGTGGTTGAGAAATATGGAGATCGTTTTCGCAGTCATCCTGTTGGTACAGGCCCATTTCAGTTTGTGGCTTGGGAAGAAGGACAGGCGTTGATTTTAAAAAAGAATCCAAACTATTTTGAAAAAGATAGTTTGGGAAATAAACTGCCTTATTTAAATGGGATTAAAGTAAGTTTTTACGATAGCAAAGCAACTGAGTTTTTATTATTCAGGCAAAAGCAACTTAGCTTCATCAACGATATTGATGCTTCATTTAAAGATGAGGTGCTTACCAAGAAGGGAATACTGCGTCAAAACTGGGAGAATAAAATTGTTTTACAAACGAATCCATATCTGAATGTGGAGTATTTTGGAATAATGGTTGATACCAAGAATTTACTGGTAAAAAATTCTCCGTTGCGAATTAAAAAAATAAGGCAGGCAATTAATTATGGCTTTGACAGAAGAAAAATGATTTTGAATTTACGAAATTCTCTTGGTACACCGGCAGAGTCAGGTTTTGTCCCAATGGGATTGCCTTCTTTTGATTCGTCAATTGTAAAAGGCTATCATTATAATCCTGAAAAAAGTAAACAACTATTAACTGAAGCTGGTTTTGCTAATGGTAATAATTTGCCAGAAATAAAATTGCTGACCATTCCCATTTATGCAGATATGGCAGTTTATATTTCACGGCAGTTAGAGGAAGTTGGAATTAAAGTACAAGTGGAAGTAATACAGAAAGCGAGGCTATTACAAATGACTTCTTCAGGGCAGGCTTTATTTTTTCGGGGTAGCTGGATAGCCGATTATCCGGATGCTGAAAATTATCTTTCAGTTTTTTATTCTAAAAACCCGGCACCACCAAACTATACCCGCTATAAAAGCCCGCAGTTTGATTTGTTATTTGAAAAAGCATTGTTAGAAGAAAATGATTCATTACGTATGAAATTGTATCAACAAGCCGATCAGCTAATGATTGAAGATGCACCTGTTGTTCCTTTGTGGTATGACAAAGCAGTTCATTTAGTTCAACCGAATGTAAAAGGGTTCAAGCCAAATGCTTTGAACTTATTGGAATTGAGAAAGACAAGAGTTGAATAATACTTTTACCTGTTTTTTAATTTATCTGCAAACACTTTTCTAAACTTCTCTAACTTCGGACGAATTACAATTGAGCAATAAGGATTTTTATCTCCATTCAATTCATTGTATTGCTGATGATAATCCTCTGCTTCATAAAATTTAGAGAATGCAGTTATTTCTGTAACGATTGGATTGTTGAATGCTCCACTCTTATCTAATTCAGCTTTATATTTTTCGGCTTTTTGTTTTTGCTCATCGTTGTGATAAAAAATTGCGCTGCGGTATTGCGTTCCCTGATCTCCACCTTGCCTGTTCAATGTAGTTGGGTCATGTGTTTCCCAAAAAACTTCAAGCAGTTCATCAAAAGTTATGACTGAGGTATCATAGGTAATCTGAAGGCATTCAGCATGTCCGGTTTCTTCATAACTCACTTGTTTATAAGTTGGGTTTTCAGTTTGTCCGCCAGTATAGCCAGACACAGCCGTGGTAACACCTTTCAGCTCCTCAAAAATAGCTTCGGTACACCAAAAGCAACCATTTGCAAATGTGGCAACACCTGTTTCTTTTAATTTTAAGGTATCTTCTTTCATATTGTTTTTTGTAGTTGTATTGGTAGTTTGTTTTTTTGTACCTGCGTTTTGTGCACAGGAAAATAGGATAGCTGAAAAAATTACGGTTGCCGACAACACTGTTTTCATAATAATTAATTTCATTGATTGAATCTTAAATTATAACGCAATTTACGCAACAATGGCAAGTTTGGTTTGTAAACTGGTTGATAAATAAATTTTCTTCTGATATTCTTAACAAGTTGAAAATTCAAAATAATTGAATGATTATGATTGAAAATTGAATTGCGAAAGTTGAGTATTGAATATTCGTGTTATTTTCTGAACACTTTAAGCTTGCTTATCAATGTTCAGTTTTCGATTTGTAAAAAAA
>JANPEU010000366.1:0-1669 GCA_031423175.1 Bacteroidota bacterium | reverse complement strand
TATCTGCTTTACTGAACGCAATTTTAAATCTTGCTAATACCTTCGCCGCTTCAGCATTTTTCTTTTGAAGTAATAACGATTTATACAGACCGAATAATGCCCAGCCATTTTCATTATTGTTTGCTAAATCTTTTCTGAAATATTTCTCTGCATTAATTCCATCCATTTTTATTAAGTAGGCATTGCCAAGATAATGTTTGGGATTGAGTAGCCAATCTCTTGGTTCATTGTACACCATATTTTCTTCAGTAATTACGGCTTTTGTAAAGGCAGCAATGGCATCATCTGTTCTTTTTTCTTTTAAGGCAATTGTTCCCAATAAAATATTTTCAGCTACAATCGCTCCATCAATTGCAGGTGAGAAAGGTGTTAATGGAATAGTAAGACTTGTATCAGTTAATAAAAACTGGAGTTCCAGTAAATCTTCTTTAGCTTCTGCAACTCTTTCTTGGTTTGCTCTGGCCATACCTCTGCCAAAATAAAAAAGCAACGATGCATAAATATTTTTTTGATCGGGTTCTGTTTGTTGAAGCAATTCTTTCCATTTTCCAAACCGGATGTATGCGAAAGTAGGAGTCATATAAAGATATTGCGTATAACTTCCCATCGGTGCCGGGCTCAATAAATAATCATAGGGAATACTGTTTCTTGTTTCAAATGCAGCTTCTTCCGATGTTTTAAAATTCCCGATAAGCATTGCATTATTTGTTTTCATATGCAGGTTATGTATCTGGTATAAAAAATCGGCACCTGTAACGGGAGCATAAAGTGGAATTGATTTCTGATAGCTGTTGACAGCTTTTATATTTACATCAATTCCTTTTTGATAATGTCCGGTTCGCAAATAAATATGGGATGGCATATGCACCACATGTGAAAGTCCGGGGTTTGTTTTTCCCAATCTTTCTGCACTTGGTAATGCCTTGTATGCATACGGCGAAGGTTCCATTACATGAATATAATAGTGATTCGCTCCGGGATGATCGGGAGATTTAGTTAATACTTTTTCAAGTACAGTTCTTATTAATGGTGTCCATGTTTTTGGTGTGCCATCTTTATTCCATAAATCCCAGGGGTGCTGAAGCATCATAGCATCTGCATAAAGAGCCGCCACATCCGGATCATTGGGAAATTGATTAAATACTTTTTTCATCTCATCAACATATACCTGGTTAAGATCTTTTCTGTTTTCAGTTGAATCGCCGGTATAGCGGGTTCTTTGTGCTTTGATCAGCAGTATTTCTTTTTCGGTACAATTACCACATGATTCAATGGCTCTGCCGGCAGCAAGAAAAGCATTATAAGTAGCTGAATATCCAAAATCATTTATGTTAGGCCCATAGGTTAACGCCTGTGCCCAATAAAGCATAGCAGATCCGGGATCAAATTTCGTTGCTTTCTTAAATGAAGCCATTGCTTCGATAATATGAAAGCTGTAATACATATTAATACCCTGGTTAAAATAAAACTGGGCACTGTCTGATGAAGTTGAAATTTTCCATTTATAAATTCCGGCACCGGGGATGGGGGGTATATCATTCTCTTTTATCAATTCATTAATTTGATTCCAATTACGGTTACAAGAAATTATTTTTATTGTCTTTTGTTTTTTCTCAGAAATGTCATTAGCAGGAAAACGAAGAGCCAGAATAGCTGCCAGAACAAATGC
>JANPEU010000365.1:0-3887 GCA_031423175.1 Bacteroidota bacterium | reverse complement strand
CTATTTGGTTCAATTTTATTCATTAGCAAACCATTTGTCTTGACTACATATACTCCAAAATTAAATAAGGGACTATTCTACTCTCCCACTCGCTGCATCTATAATTCTTCCAAAGAAAATTGCATTCATAAATAGCTTGGTACCGCCCAGCCAGAAGCCACGGAAGTTTGGATTATCTGCAATATTTATAACTCGGCCATTGCCAACTGTATTTACAATTACGGCTGCCGAGTTTTTTATTGCATCCAGATTTTGCTGACTTACCCAGCCACTTTGCATCGGTTTATCTTTATAATAAAAAGGCGTGGCATATACATTTTTACTTTTTTCCATATACACTTTGTTAGCTTTAAATAAACTAACTGTGCTTTGATTATACCCATAAGCTAATGGATGAGTTAAATCCACATCGGCACCAAAGATGGCTCCACTCATTTGTTGCGCACCATCTACCTGCTCTCTTTGTATGTAAGTAAGTCTTTGTGTACTGTCAACCGGTTGTTTTGCTTTTTTAAATTTCACATCGCTTATTCCGGCTTGTGCTGCCCATGTTACGGCTTCTTCCAATAAAATTAATGTGCCACCTGCCTGCACCCATGTTTTTAATTTGTCTTTGTTTAACTCGGCATACGTACCGCCAACCATTATAATCGTATTGTATTTATAAATATCTACCCGGTTAAAAATTGTTTGATCCAAATGAGTGGAAGGGATATTCATTCGTTGATCTAATAAATGCCAAACTTCGCCAGCATCCGTTGCATTTACACCATTCCCTGCTAGCATTGCAATGGAAGGTTTGGTAAGGGAAATGAATTTGCTTGACCCGGGATCGCTTCCATTGATTGAACTGCCTGTTTGTAATGAATGAACTTTCAATTTGTATTTAGCCGAAACTCTTGACAGCTTTGAAAACAATTGCTCTGCATTATCTTTTTGCATTTCAACAGGTATAAGCAACGTGCCATAATCAAATTTTTTATTGCCGTCTGAAACAGGAATTTCAAAATGGTTAGTAGCAACTTTTACAATCACTTCATCCCTTAATAATTCATTCAAAGCGGCAGGTGCATACAAATCATCCCATTCAATCAAATACGCAAAGTTTGATTTCCGTTCTATTGTTATTCCTTTCTCCGATAAATTAGAATCAACTTTTTTCCCAATAACTCCTTGTTGATTTGTTAAAGCTGAAAACGGTATTCCAAAAGCCAGTGGCATATTCCAGGCAGTAATATCATAGAACAAACTGTCTTTATATTCTTTTACATTTTCAAAAATGGCTTTGATTAAAATGCTTTGTGGCTGATTTAATGAAACGATAAATGCTTTCCCTTTTTCATAATCATTATTTTTCCATCCTTCTCCCAAATCATTTATTTCTATCTGGTGGCGTTGCAGCATTTGTACAAATAAATGGGTTCTGGCTTCATCATTCTTATCTCCAAAAACATAACCACTAATTGAATTGGATGATGGAGCAACCGCTTTTTTATAAAACTCTCGTTGCCATTCTAAAAATTCTTTTCTTAAAACATTTGCACCTTCCAATGTTGAAAGTGCCGTTACAAACTGATTTTTTATTGTGAACGGAAATTTTAAAATCCCATTCGCTGTTAGCTGTGCATGACCTCTTGAACTTGCCTGTTCAAATAAAATTCCAATGCAACCATTAATATCAGGATACGTAGATCCTTTGCCATAATAAAAATCATCGTAGTTTTCTTTGGTAAAATATAAGGATCCGATTTTGTCTAAATATTTAGCATGAAATTTTCCAAGCTTAGCAGTAAGCTCCTGGTTTTTTTCGGGTGTCAATGGATTTACTCTTGACGGTACCCCGGGTTGAAAAAAGAAAGATGCATTACTTCCCTGCTCATGATGATCGGTAAGAATATTGGGCTTCCATTGATGAAACCATTTCAGCCGATTCTGACTTTCCACATGCACTGCAGGCAGCCAATCACGATTCAAATCAAACCAGTAATGATTGAACCGGCCACCGGGCCATGTTTCATTAAATTCTCTTGAGTTGGGATCCGTAACTAAATTTTTACTTTTATTTTGATTAGCCCATGTAGAAAATCGTTGTAATCCATCGGGGTTAAAAGATGGATCAAATAAAATCACAACATTTTCCAGCAACTCTTCTATTTCTTTTCCCTGCGCTGCTGCGAGATGATAAGCCGTCAGCAAACTTGCATTGGCACCGCTCGGTTCATTACCATGAATGGAATGTCCAATCCAAACAACGATGGGCATGTTTTCAATATTTACCGATGCAGATTTGGAAGGATCACTTAATAATAAATGCTGTTGTCTTATTTCTTCAAGCCGTTTATGATTATTGGGAGATGTAATTATTAATAATACCTGTGGTCGGCTTTCGTAAGTAAATCCCATGGTTTCTAATTTCACTCTTGTGGGTGCAGCAGTAGCAATTGCTTTCATATAATTTACTAACCGGTCGTGGGTGATATGCCATTCTCCTACTTCGTGATAAATAATATTATTTGGTTTGGGAATGGATGGATTGTAAGAAACCCCTTCTGGTAAATAATATTTTAAGTCCTGAGCGGTGAGGCAATTGACACTTACCATTAAGCAATAAGCCAGTACAATTTTTTTCATAGCAGTTGTTTAAGGACGGAAATTAAGGAATCATAAGCAATTATGTAATCATAATTAATTTTCCTGCCAATTTTAATATCCTAACTTAGAAATAAATTAAGAGCTATGAAGAAAATATTAGTCATCATTTCAATTGCCACATTAATTTATTCCTGCAAAACGGGTGAGGGAATAAAATTCAGTGATCTGATTGTTGGAAAAGAAAAAAGCCTTGTACCTGAAATACAAAAAACGGAATCGCAGACTAAAGACTTTATTGCCGCCGGGCATTTTGACAGCATGGCTTTTGTAAGTGAAAAAATGGAGCGTCTTGTTGATGAAAAGTTGAATGAAGTTAAAGAACTGAATGCGCCGGATTTAAAGTTTGCCGATAATTTCAAAAAAGATGCAATAGACTATTTTACTTATATGAAATCTGTTTATACCGGCTATGTAAAATATGCCAGAGCAGAAACTGCAGACAAAAGAAATGAAGAACTTAAAAAAATACAGTTGATAGTAACCAAAAAGGAATTAATATTAAGAACGATGAGAGACTCGCAGAAAAGATTTGCTAAAGCAAATGGCTTTAAAATTATAGACTGATGCTATTACTCCAATGATATGAAGCATAGTAATAAGTACCACGTAAAATCAATCAGCTATTTAAGTTCTCGTTCCGAATTAAGATGACAAAATTGTTTGAATTATAAAGTTGCGTATTTTAGCTGAAATACAGATATTACCAGACATTATATTGATCATCCTACTCATAATGATAAAAAATAGCAACAGCAAACTTCTTTGGACACTACCTTTTGTAATTGTAGCAGTTGGACTTTTATTTACATTTATGGGGTTATCTGAATTTTATAATGTAAAAATTGCTAAAGAAGAATCAGCCTACCCTTTCGGTGCTATTAATGATACTCCTTGGTACTATCAAAACGCTTCACTTTATACATGCTATAACTTGACAAGTGGTTTACTTTTTCTTGCAGCTTCAATTTTGACAACTTGGGCAACAATTAAAAAAAATAAAAGACTTGTTGTTTTAGGTATTTGTTTGACAATTTTATTTTTTTTAGGGCAATTATTAAGCAGCATTACTCAATAAATGACACTTATCAAAATTTTCCCGTTGTTGGTATCCCGCCGAAAGCAGCACGCCATTGTCATGCCTTCGGCAAATAAATTGGAATGCAACAGAGTTTAGCGGATGGCGTTCCAACAAATCGAATATAGTAGAGTTGATCATAAAAGACTTGTTGGTAGGC
>JANPEU010000364.1:0-5091 GCA_031423175.1 Bacteroidota bacterium | reverse complement strand
CCAATCATACAACAAAACTTTTTGAAAAACATGGGATGACGAATGTGGGTTATTGGCTTCCCATTTCAAATGAAAAAAATGCATTGTACTATGTTTTATCTTTCCCAAATATAGAAGCGAAAGAAAAAGCCTGGAAAGATTTTGTAGCTGATCCTGAATGGAAAAAAGTGCAAAGCAAATCGGAAGAGAGTGGAAAAATAGTTGCAAAAATCGAATCTTACTTATTAAATACAACTGATTATTCACCACTTATTCAATCGGGAGTCACTCATAAATCAAGAGTGTTTGAATTAAGAACCTATTTCCCCAACCCCGGTCAATTAAATAATTTGAATAATCGGTTTAAAAATTACACACTCAGGGGTTTTGAAAAATATGGGATGACGAATATTGGGTATTGGAATACAGTAGAAGACGCAAATACCACACAGCCCCGGTTGATTTACATGCTGGCACATGACAGTGAAGAAGCTGCTAAAATATCATTCGATAATTTTAGAAAAGACATGGAAAAAATAAAAGTATTCGAAGCATCAGAACGCAATGGAAAATTAGTGGAGAAAATTGAATCTGTTTTTTTGAAATCACTGCCATTTTCTAAAATCAAGTGAATATTAATATAATTGATGTGTAAATGAAATTACATACTCTGATTTTTATTTTCAAATATTGAAAAAACAGGTACTGGGTTTTTGCAAATATTATTAAAGACGTTTCAACTAGAAAACGAAGGGTTTGAAAATGAAAAATAAAATTATAATTGCCTCCTTTTTACTTTTATGTATTTCGTGCAATAACACAACTACAGAGCCTACAAAAAATAATATAATGAAAATTGAAAAAGCAACGCTTACCGAAAAATCATTTGGAAGTTTTGAAAATAAAACAGTAACTGAATATACACTGACCAATGTAAATGGTATGCAGGTAAGTGTAATTAATTATGGAGGAATTATTACAAAAGTCATTACACCCGATAAGAAAGGGGCAATGGGTGATGTGGTTACAGGGTTTGAATCGTTTGATGGCTTTTTGCAAAAGGGAGTTCCTTACTTTGGGGCTTTGATTGGGCGTTGCGGAAACAGGATTGCCAACGCAAAATTTTCGTTGGATGGGAAAGAATTTACATTGGCTGGAAATATGAATGGCAATAGCTTACATGGTGGTAATATAGGATTTGATAAAGTGTACTGGAATATTGAAAAATTACCTGGAGACAGCAGCCTGAAACTTTCATACCTCAGTAAAGATGGCGAAGAAGGCTATCCCGGTAATTTGCAGATTGATGTAGTTTATTCTTTATCATCTGACAACGGTTTGATGATTGATTATAGTGCAAAAACAGACAAAGCAACACCAATCAATTTAACCAGTCATGCATATTTTAATTTATCTGCCGGAAAAGATTCAACAATACTTAATCATGAACTGATGTTAAAAGCAGCCAACTACACGCCGGTTAATTATCAAATAATTCCAACCGGAGAAATAAAATCAGTAGCAGGTGGCCCAATGGATTTTAATACAACAAAGAAAATTGGAAAAGAAATTGACCAGGTAGAAGGTGGCTATGATCATAACTGGGTATTAAATAAAAATGGGAATTCGTTGGAATTAGTAGCTGAACTAACCGAGCCAACCTGTGGAAGAATAATGGAAGTATGGACAACGGAACCCGGTATCCAATTTTATGCTGGTAATTTTTTAGATGGCACATTGACCAATACAAAAGGAGGAATGAAATATATTAAACATGGCGCCTTATGTTTGGAAACACAACATTTTCCCAATAGCCCAAATCAAAAATCTTTTCCAACTACTATTTTAAAACCAGGGGAAACTTATAAGCACACAACTGTATATAAATTTTCGGTGAAATAGAAACTTTATGATTTTAAACTTTAGTAAGTGGACAGGATTTTATTCAGCAGCGTTTTTTAGTTTTCAGATTGAACAGCTGTGTTTTTTGAAACAAACCATTTTGAGATTATTGAAATATTGTTGAAAATAAATGTAACGAGTATCATAAAAGCGAATAGTATCAATAGTAACCATTCCTGTCTTACATTCCTCATTACATACACATCTATCAAAATCATTGCATGTACAATACAGATGATTCTTGTAGCCAATGAATGATTGATGCCGGCATTGGTAAGTAAATGGTGAATATGAGTTCGGTCTGCAATAAATGGAGATTTGCCCCGCCAGATTCTGGTAGCAAAAACCCGAAGCGTATCAAATACAGGAACCATAACCAGGCCCAATGTAAAGACAGGGGGAAATGTAATAATTGCAGTAGCATTCGAATTATTTACCTGAATAAAACGAATACAAAGAACGGCGACCACAAACCCTAAAACTAAAGAGCCGGTATCTCCCATAAAAATTCGGGCAGGATTAAAATTATAATAAAGGAATGCAAGCAATCCCCCAGCCAAAGCAAATGCAATTAATGCGGTATTTGCATCTTTGCTCATGGTAAGAAACAAGCCAAGTGTAATTAAACTCATAAATCCCAAACCACCAGCCAGCCCATCAATTCCATCTATAAGATTAAATGCATTTGTAATTCCGACAATGGCAAGTATCGTCATCGTGTATTGTGCAGAAATGGAAAGTTCATTTATTCCAAATAACCCACTGAAAGATGTAATACGTATGCCAGCTAAAGCTATAAGAATAGCCAATCCTATTTGAACAATGAATTTATAACGAGCTGATAGATCTCTTAAATCATCCATAATGCCAAGGCCAAATAAAATAAATATTGAAAAGAAAAAACAAATTTGGGCCAGGTTATTACTAAAAGGAAACCAAATTAACAAAGCTGCTGTCATTCCCGAAAAAATTGCAATGCCGCCCATAGTTGGTATTGGCAATGAATGCTCCTTTCTTGCACCGGGCATATCAAATAGCTTATACTTTTTTATGATTAAAATAATCGGAGGGATTGTGATAAGTGTAAAAACAAATGCAGTAACAAGACTTAGTAAAGCAAATTTAAAATCGCCAAACTGCAGATTAATCTGCAAAAGGTGGAGATGGCTTTTCATTCGGTTTAAGTTTTTGGTACCTGATGACTATAAAAATAGTAGATAATTCTGGATATACAAACTCAATTTTATAAACATTCAACTTTTTTTTATTATTTGAAACGCTGGGTTTATCAAAAAATAAAATTTGGCAGCAAAGTTTAAACGCAATTCAACACCAACTTTCATTTATTTTTGTAAGAAACATTTTCATATCCCTTCTTCCCCTAATATATTATCAAGCCCAATCGAATATCTGAAAGGTGTGGGTCCTCACCGTGGAGAATTATTGAAAAAAGAGTTAGGCATTTTTACATTCAAAGATTTGCTGGAGCATTTCCCTTTTCGCCATGTAGATAAGACTCAGGTAAATTTAATAAATGAAATAAAACCGGATTCAGAATATGTGCAGATTGCCGGCAAGATTATCCGATTTGAAGTAGTTGGTCAAAAATTTTCCAAAAGGGCAGTTGCGATTGTAAAAGATAGAACAGGCGAGCTTGAGCTGGTATGGTTTCAGGGAGTGAACTGGATACAAAAAATAGTGGAGATAGGGATGCCTTATCTTATTTATGGTAAGGTATCGTTCTTTCAAGGCAATCCACAAATCTCTCATCCGGAAATTGAACCGCTTACATTAGATAAAAAGGATGGTAAAAGTTTTTTAGAACCTGTTTATCCATCTACAGAAAAATTAAAAGCAAAAGGATTGGGTGGAAGACAAATAGCAAAGCTTACTGAAGTGCTGATGAAAATGGTAAGTGTAAAAGATATCCCCGAAAATATTCCTGCATCCATAATAAAACAATTGAATCTGCTTTCAAAATTTGAAGCGCTGACAAAAATTCATTTCCCTGCATCACCAGAAGATTTTGAATTGGCTGCAGCCCGGATAAAATTTGAAGAACTATTTGTTGCGCAATTACGTATCATGCAATTGAGAAGTAACCGCCATCGATTTTCGAAAGGAGTAGTGTTTGGGAAAGTGGGAGAGCTGTTTAATAATTTTTATAAAAATTATTTACCCTTTGAATTAACGAATGCACAAAAAAGAGTTTTAAAAGAAATAAGAACAGATACAGCAACAGGTCGCCAGATGAATCGTTTATTGCAAGGGGATGTCGGCAGTGGAAAAACAATTGTTGCATTACTTACGATGTTGCTTGCAGCAGATAATGGTTTTCAAAGTTGCCTGATGGCGCCAACAGAAATTTTGGCTCAGCAACATTTAGCCAGTATTAAAAAGATGCTGAAAGATTTGCCGGTAACAGTTGAACTGCTTACCGGATCAGCAAAAACAAAAGAAAGAAAAAAAATTTCACAAAGTCTGAATGAAGGTTCTTTAAATATTCTTATCGGAACACATGCGGTAATAGAAGAAGTAGTACAATTTAAAAATCTTGGTTTGGTGATCGTAGATGAACAACATCGCTTTGGAGTAGCTCAACGGGCAAAGCTTTGGGAAAAAGCAGAAACAGCCCCTCATGTTTTGGTAATGACAGCCACCCCAATCCCACGTACATTAGCCATGACAGCATATGGTGATTTGGATTATAGTGTGATTGATGAATTGCCACCAGGCCGCCAACCAATCAATACCGTTCACCGATATGATACGCATCGAAGTAAGGTGATGGATTTTATAAAAAATGAAATAGCAAAAGGAAGACAGGCGTATATTATTTTCCCATTAATAGAAGAAAGCTCAAAGCTGGATTATGAAAATCTGATGAAAGGATATGAGAATGTAAAAGCCTATTTTCCGGAGCCAAAATATTGGATCAGCATGGTACACGGTAAACAGCCCAACGAACAAAAAGAAATGAATATGCAACGGTTTGTTACGGGTGATACACAAATAATGGTTTCCACAACCGTGGTGGAAGTAGGAGTGGATGTTCCAAATGCATCGGTTATGGTAATCGAAAGCACTGAACGTTTTGGTTTATCTCAATTGCATCAGTTGCGGGGTAGAGTTGGCAGAGGTGCTGAAAAAAGCTATTGCATACTTTTATCATCAACTAAAATAGGTAATGATGCCCGTGAACGCATCCGG
>JANPEU010000363.1:0-2857 GCA_031423175.1 Bacteroidota bacterium | reverse complement strand
AATGCCGGCCTTGATTTTACAAAACTCAACGGAGAAAACGGAGCCAACCTGCCGGTGCCCGCAGTATATATCATCAATAAACAAAGCGATGTAATATGGCGGTACTTTGAAACCGATTATAAAAAACGCCCATCGGTGCTGGCGATATTGGATAATATAAAATAATTTTTTTTATACTTATAAACACTAACTTGTTATTTCAATCGGAAATTCTCCCAATGAAATAATTCATCATTCTCTGATTTATTCTATTAACATTAAAACTTAAAGTTATGAACACAAAAATCAAACGCCTTTTCGGCGTTGTCCTAATTGCATTTTTTGTAGTACAGTGTAAAAAAAACGAAGTTGCCCCCCAGGAAGCAATTAAAAAAACTTATCCGGAACTACTTCAGAAAACATTAATTACAATTTTAAAAGTGGCTGAAGACCCAAATTTCAGGATTTTTATCCGTGATGCTTGTATAAAACAGGAACATGGAGATTATAATATTTATCTACAGGAAATTATTGATCATTATAAACCTGATTCCAAATATAAAAGTTTTATTGAATCATTCCAGCCTATTGTAAATCAAATAAGAAATTTATCTAAAGGCGTTGAACCACTTTTATTTTATCCTAAAGCTGAAACATATGAAAGTTTAGCAAAGCAAAACCAAAGGGTTCAGCAACTTGCTCCAGATGTTCCAGTCGGGGTTTATCAAAATACACCAAATCCAGATTATAGTTATCCAGGCTATAAATTAAATTCTAATGGTTCTCCATATTTTTATTTAGATGTTACTGAAGATTATGCTTGGGAAAATGATGTTTGGGTGTTTGGGATTGAAGAAAATGTTTCTACAGCAAATTCTGTTGTTTCGCCAGAGGATACTGTTAACACTGGCGGACCTGCTAGGGTAGATGGTCAAGCTGAATATGGGGGTATAATTCAAATTACTAATCTTGGAGCCGTCGAACCATGGACACAAGGTAAGTTGGAACTGAAAATATTTGTTCGAACATCCACGGGAAGTGATCTTTCCATTAGGGCTTTTGGCAAATGGCGTAGAAAGCATTTTAGAAATGAAGCCTGGAAGGACTTCAATCACTTTATCGCTAATTGGAGTATAAGCAATATCGGCAATTATACTTACGAAAAATGGATTGAAGAAGATGGTGGTAATCCAACAACATATACATGGAATTTTCCACCGCCACCGGGTGGAGGTGCATCGCTTTCCACAACCTATCAGGCAAAGAATGAAGACGATGATTTAGGAGCAGCATTAATTCAGTTTTCTGATCCAACTTCAACAATATACAATATTACTAATGCTAATATCAAAAGAAGAAATTAAAAATATGAAATGCCTAATACTATATTTAGTTTTAGCATTTTTTTCGAATAAAGTTAATTGCCAAAGTTCTAAAGAAGGATTTATAAAAGTCTTGAATCTTAATTGTGGTTTCATTAAGCATGGAACAGGTGATATGAATGGCTTGGGTTTAAAATCAGAATATATAAAACAATTTAAAAATAAATTGACATGGGGTATTGGAATTGGAGCTACAATTAATGATGGTAATATACCTATAAATTATTCTTCAGGTGGACAGAATTTTGATGGATCGATCCGATATACTACGGCTGGTTTTCAACCTTCTTTTAGTATCGGATATTTGTTATTAGGTGATTTTTCTAATGGAGTTGAAATTAGAATTGGCGCATTAGCGAGATATCAATCATCTTCATATTACGATGATGTAACTATTCTTTATCCGGCTGCAACAGGTTTACCTTTTCCAGTAAATCTGTTTAATAATACATCACCCCAAAAGACCTTCGCAGTTGGCGGAATGTCTGAGATAACATATAAATATATTTTCGAAAATAAAATGATTTTGGGAATAGGTGGTAATTTGCAAATTGATTCAAATGGAGATTTTTTATCTGGATTACATTTAACAATAGGTCTAAGACTTTAAATTAAATAAGAACAAAACAGGGTCGAAATTCGGCCCTGTTTTATTTTAAAATTAGTTTACCAATCCTCCCATTACCACCTGCAAAAAAAACTGCGTTTCCATTTTTTGCTTTTCGGCACACATGGTATCCGTCTTTGCTTATCCATTGCCAGTTCATACCACCATCTGAGGAATAATCAACGCCATTCAATCCGCAGCTCACCAATTTATTTGAAGAAATAAATTCTACACAACTTCTATATCCATGTGGTGAAGTAATTGGTGCAATCCATTCCTTTCCACCATTTTTTGTTATAAAGCAATTTTTTTCAGTCGAAGAACCAGCATTAAAATCTCCACCAACAACTACCATTATTTTAGATGCTTTCTTTTTTTATTATTAAAAATTGCAATTGAGTTTGCACCCGTTGTTTCTTTTCCCTGAATAATTGGCAATTCAACTGGATTATTTTTAGAAAATAACCTGGATTTTAATCCACCACTTACAAAAACAGCTTCACTGGTATTTAGGGGTTTTATGTTAGTACCGCTTGCAGCAAAGCATGCTTCACCACTATCGGCCTTTGGTCTTTTTTCAAATGGTATATCATGCCAGGTAGTACCACCATCAAAAGTTCTGGTAACAAAAAAACGTCCATCAATAGGGTCGCCGATTACAATACCACTTTGTTCATTCCAAAATTCCATTGCATCCAGAAACATTCCTTTGGTTTTATTTTCATAAACTACCTTCCATGTTTCGCCGCCATCATTTGTTTTTAAAATATAAGCAGGACTTTCAATTGCCATAATTATTGCAGTGGCACCATCAAATGCATCTATATCCCGAAAGTCAACTCTGCTTCTTAATGAATCATCGGGAATAAATTTCTTGGCATTAAACCAT
>JANPEU010000362.1:0-7836 GCA_031423175.1 Bacteroidota bacterium | reverse complement strand
TTATTTGTAAATTGCTTGTTCATGCTGTTGCAAATATAAAGTCAAATATTATAACTTCAAATTCTTTTTTACATTTAGTTTATGAAAAATAAAATAATGCTGTTCGTTTCGCTGCTAGCCTGTTTGTTTTCTTATTCCCAGAAAAAAGAAAAATATATTCTTCTGAAACCTGAACGGGTTTTTGATGGAGAGCAAATGCATACCGGCTGGGTGGTGCTTGTAAAAAATAATAAAATCGAACAGGCCGGTGAAATGCGTTTTAAGCTACCAGCAGAAACAGAGATTATAGAATTAAAAGGAATGACCTTACTGCCCGGTTTAATTGAAGGACATTCACATTTATTTCTCCATCCCTATAATGAAACGAACTGGAATGACCAGGTACTGAAGGAAAGCCGTGCTGAAAGAACTGTTAGAGCAGTCAACCATGCAAAAGAAACTTTGTTGGCTGGTTTTACCACAGTAAGAGATTTAGGAACTGAAGGAGCAATGTATGATGATGCAGGATTAAAAGAATCAATAGAAAAAGGATTGATACCGGGGCCAAGAATGATAATTGCAACCCGTGCAATTGTAACTACAGGAAGTTATGGACCCAGACTTTCCGTAGATAATGAAACAATTAAAGGTGCTGCAGAAGCAGATGGAGAAGATGCATTGATTAAAGAAATACGAATGCAGATAGGTAAAGGTGCTGACGTAATAAAACTCTATGCCGACTACCGTTGGGGATTGAATAAGGAAGCACAACCAACTTTTACTTATGATGAATTGAAAAAAGCAGTTGAGGTAACGAATAGTAGCGGTAGAAAATTAGTTGTACATGCTGTAACACCTGAAGCAATGCGGAGAGCTACCCTTGCTGGTGTGGCAACAATCGAGCATGGCGATAATGGAACAGAAGAAATTTTTAAATTGATGAAAGAAAAAGGAGTAGCGCTTTGCCCAACGCTTGCAGCGGGTGAATCAATTTTACAATATGATGGCTGGAAAAAAAATATTGATAGTGAACCATTGCGGATCACAAATAAAAAGAAAAGTTTTTCTGCCGCATTAAAAGCGGGTGTAACCATTTGTATGGGTGGCGATGTAGGGGTATTTCCACATGGCGATAACGCAAAAGAAATGGAACTGATGGTTGAATATGGCATGAAACCGCTGGATGTTTTAAAATCGGCAACTTCAGTGAATGCAGATGTATTTGGATCTGGTGATAAAATTGGGAAAATAAAACCCGGATTGCTTGCTGACCTTATTGCAGTTGATGGCGACCCTTCAATTGATATAAAGAATATTCGAAAAATTAAACTGGTATTAAAAAACGGGATAATTTATAAACAACTATAAACAACAGAGACAGATATTTTACCAGTGGTTGTTATCATGACAGATAACTTTAATAACTTCAAACCTAAAATACACTACCATGAGAAAGTTCGTCTTTTTATTTGTTTTACTTCTTTGTTCAATAACAATTTTTGCACAGGACGATAACGGCTATAAACTTCCGCCGAAAGATATTGCAGATATGCTGATGGCAAAACCAACTCCCAATGTTAGCATTGATGATAAAGCCGAATGGATGCTATTTACACAAAGTAGTGACAACCCGCTGGTAGAAGAATTAGCCAGACCCGAATTGCGTATTGCCGGATTAAGAATTAACCCTGCGAATTTTGCACCAAGCCGGCAAAATTTTATTACAAATATCTCTTTCAAAAATATTGCTTCTGGTACAGAGTATAAAATTTCCGGCATGCCATCACCTTTATTCGCTGGCAGTGTATCCTGGAGCCCCAATGATAAAAAAATTGCTTTTACAAATACTTCGGCAAACAGAGTTGATTTGTATGTAGTGGATCTTGCAACTAAGAAAGCAATTAAAATAAACAAATCGGCTTTGAACACAATCGGTGGAAGTTATCAATGGTATGACGACAACACAATATTATATCGTGCAACCATAAAGTCTGCCAGTGCAGCTCCGGAAAAACCTGCAACCCCTAAAGGACCTACTGTGCAAGAAAATTATGGCAAAGCTTCGCCCCGTCCTACTTTCCAGGATTTAATTAAAACTCCATACGATGAAGAACTCTATGAATTTTATTCAACTATACAATTGGTGAAAAATATAAATGGCGCCGAAGCAAAAATCGGGCAACCTGCAATTTATTTATCCATCAATATTTCTCCAGATAAAAAATATTTACTCTTCCGCACAATTAAAAAACCATTTTCATATACAGTGCCTGCAGGCGGTTTTCCGTCAACAGTTTCCATTACTGATATAAATGGCAAACTTGTAAAACAACTTGCTGAGCTTCCCTCAGCAGAAACTGCCCCGGGCGGAAATGATAATGTACAATTTGTAGCCCGTGGATTTGAATGGCGTGATGATGAAGCAGCTTCAGTTGTTTGGTGTATGCCCCTTGACAGTGGATTAATAAAAAAGAACGTAGATTATCATGATGCTGTATATACTTTGGCTGCACCCTTTACTGGAACAGCCACGTTGTTATTTAAAACAAAAATGCGTTACCGTAATACGTCATGGGGCAATACAAATTTTGCATTGGTTACAGAAGGTTTGACAGGTAAGCAAACCACTCAAAGCAGTCGTTTAAATCCTGCAACAGGTGAAATGGAAAAAATTTCAGAAAGAAATACAACTGATGCATATTCCAATCCTGGCCTTCCGGTTACTGAAAAAAATCAATATGGAGTACAAGTAATAAAACTTACTGATAACGGAACAAAACTTTTAATGAATAATGGAACAGGTGCATCCCCCAAAGGAGATCTTCCTTTTCTTGCAACCTTTGATCTAAACACAAAGAAGCTTGATATAATCTGGAGATGCGCTGAGGGATATTTTGAAAATGTAATCCGTGTTTTGGATGCAGACAAACTGCAATTGCTTACCCGGAAAGAAAGTGAAACTGAAATGCCGAATTACTGGATAAAAAATTTAAAATTAAAAATTGCTGATAAGCAACTTACTACATTCATCAATCCATACCCGCAGATGGATGGAGTAACAAAAGAAAAAATTAAATATAAAAGAGCAGATGGTGTTGATCTGACTGGCGATTTATATTTACCTAAAGGATATAATAAAGAAAAAGACGGAATGCTACCTTTATTTATCTGGGCATACCCTGCCGAATATAATTCTGCTGCTGATGCAGCTCAGATACGGGGTAGCGAACATCGCTTTACATTAGTTGGCGGCGGGTCTCCGGTTTTTTACGTTACGCAAGGGTATGCGGTATTTAACAATGCGGAGATGCCGATTGTAGCTACCAGCAAAGACAAAAAACCAAATGATAATTTTATTGAACAACTAACAATGAATGCTGAAGCAGCTATTAATAAACTTTCTGAAATGGGAGTGGGTGATAGAAATCGTGTGGCAGTTGGAGGGCATAGTTATGGTGCGTTTATGACTGCGAACCTACTTGCACATACCAATTTATTTAAAGCTGGAATTGCACGAAGTGGAGCCTACAACAGATCGTTGACTCCATTTGGTTTTCAAAATGAAGACCGCACTTATTGGCAGGCACCCGATCTATACAATGCTATGAGCCCATTCAGCAATGCAGATAAAATAAAAACACCGATATTGCTGATACATGGAGAAATGGATAATAACACCGGCACTTACCCTATACAAAGTGAAAGAATGTTTAATGCAATAAAAGGTCATGGAGGCACGGTTAAATATTTGCAGCTTCCGTATGAAAGTCATGGCTATGCCGGTAAAGAAAATATACTGCATGTATTGGCAGAACAGTTTAACTGGTTGGAGAAATATGTTAAGAATGCACCTAAGAATGATGTAAAGAAAGAGATGAAAGCATTTTAATTTTATGCCATAATGAGTGAAAACAAAAAATATCGACTTGATAAAACTGCATTCCAGGCAATGACTGTTCAGGAGGCTGATGATTACATGAGAAACTATCGAAACTATAATTGGAAAGACCGGCTTAAAATTTCTTTTTATCTTACATCCCTTGCTTATTCGTTTGATGTCAGTACGCCTCCAAGAATGGATAAATCTGTATTTAAAGCCTTAAAACAAAGTAATGCCTGATATTTTCCAGGACGATTTCTATGATTTTCTAAAAGCCTTGAACGATAATAAGGTAGTATATCTTGTTGTTGGAGGTTTTTCGGTAATACTTTATGGACATGCAAGGGTAACGGGTGATATGGATATATGGGTAGAAAGAACTGAGGAGAATTATATTAAATTAGTGAGGGCTTTTCATCAATTCCATATGCCGGTTTTTGATATGACGAAAGAAAATTTTCTCCATCACGATGAATGGGATGTATTCAAGTATGGAAGAAAACCCGTTGCAATTGATATCATGACAAAAGTAAAAGGGCTTAATTTTAAAGAATGCTATGCCATTGCAAAAGAATTTGAAGATGGTGATATAAAAATTAAAACCCTCCACATTAATCATTTATTACTTGCAAAAAAAGAAGCAGGCAGGTTGAAAGACCTGGATGATATAGACCAACTGACCAAAGAATAAATACAAATATCCAAACCAACTGCTTTCCTTTCTACCCAATTTCTTAACTTCATTTCAAACTTTAGGATATGCCAAAACTAATTTCTGTTTTCATAATTCTTTTTTTCAGCAATACAATTTTTGCACAGCCATACGATTCAACTTATTTCAACGACATGAAATGGCGGATGATTGGCCCTCACCGTGGAGGTAGAACAGTTGGTGCCGTAGGAGTTCCTCAACAACCAAATGTGTTTTATATCGGAATAAACAATGGTGGAGTATGGAAAACCACTGACTATGGCAGAACATGGTTTCCCATTTTTGATGATCAACCAACCGGATCAATTGGTGATATAGTTGTCGCACCTTCCAATCCGAATGTTATTTATGTAGGTAGTGGCGAAGGTTTGCAGCGTCCTGATCTTTCGGTAGGTGATGGAATTTATAAATCAACAGATGGCGGTAAGAGTTGGACAAATATTGGATTGAGAGATGCGCAACAGATTGGAGGATTAGCTATTGATCCTGCAAATGAAAACAGAGTTTTTGTTGCTGCACTGGGGCATCCTTACGGAGCAAATGAAGAAAGAGGTGTGTATAGAACTATTAATGGCGGTAAAACATGGGAAAGAGTTTTGTATAAAGATGAAAACACAGGAGCCATTCAGGTAACGATCGATCCGAATAATTCTCAAATCATATTTGCAGACCTATGGGCTGGCAGACAAGGACCCTGGGAAAATGGTGCATGGAATGGAAACGAAAGTGGTTTATTTAAAAGTACAGATGGGGGAACAACCTGGAAAAAAATTACGCAAGGTTTACCTACCCCTGCACAAGGCTTGGGAAGAATTGGATTTTGTATTGCACCATCCGATTCTAAAAGAATGTATGCAACCGTTGATGCAGGAAGAGAAGGTGGAATATACAAAAGTGATGATGCAGGTGAAAGTTGGAAAAGAATTCAAACCGATTCAAGGTATTGGGGACGAGGAAGTGATTTTGCCGAAATAAAAGTGGATCCAAAAAATGCTGATATTGTTTATTCAGCGAATGTAGTAACCTGGAAATCTATTGACGGTGGCAACACATGGAACGCATTTCGTGGTGCACCCGGTGGTGATGATTATCATCGTATCTGGATTAATCCAAACAATACAGAAATAATTTTACTTGCAAGTGACCAGGGTGCCATCATCACAGTAAATGGTGGACAAACTTTTTCAAGTTGGTATAATCAGCCCACAGCACAGTTTTATCATGTAAGTACAGATAATGCTTTTCCTTACAATGTTTATGGCGGGCAACAGGAAAGTGGAAGTGTAGGAATAGCATCAAGAAGTAATGATGGAAAAATTTCTTACCGTGAATGGCACCCTGTGGGTGTAGAAGAATACGGATATGTAGCTGCTGATCCCTTTGACCACAATATTATCTATGGTGGAAAAATTACAAGACATGATAAACGAACGGGGCAAACACAAAATATTTCTCCGGAAGCTGTACGCAGTGGCAAATTCCGTTTCATAAGAACTGCTCCGGTTTTATTTAATCCCATCGATAAAAAAACATTGTACTATGCCGGTAATGTTTTGTTTAAAACAATGAATGGTGGAAACAGTTGGCAAATCATCAGCCCTGATTTATCAAGAGAAAATTATACTGTTCCATCCAGTGTTGGCATTTATACGACTGATGAAATGAAGACAATGCAACGTCGTGGAGTAATTTATACTGTTGCGCCTTCTTACAAAGACATCAATACAATCTGGTGTGGTACTGATGATGGTTTGATACAAGTAACAAGAGATGGCGGTAAGACCTGGAAAAATGTTACACCACCGGAAATAACATCCTGGAGTAAAGTATCTTTAATGGATGCAAGCCATACCGATGTAAATACTGCTTATGCTGCTGTTAACAGAATTCGATGTGATGATATGCGACCACATATTTATAAAACAAATGATGGTGGAAAAACCTGGAAAGAAATTGTAAATGGTTTGCCAAACGATCCAATCAATGTTGTAAAAGAAGATCCCGAGAGAAAAGGATTATTGTTTGCCGGTAGTGAGAGAGCCGTGTATGTTTCTTTTGATGATGGTGAAAATTGGCAAAGTTTACGTTTGAATATGCCAGCCACTTCTATTCGTGATTTGGTAATTAAAGATGATGATCTTGTTATTGGCACACATGGAAGAAGTTTCTGGATTTTGGATAATATCACACCGCTACGCCAGCTAACAGAAAGATTGTCCGCTTCACCAACAATTTTATACAAACCACAGCCTGCTTATCGAATTCGCTGGAGCATGTACTCGGATACACCGGTACCGCAGGAAGAACCCGCAGGAGAAAACCCACCGGATGGAGCAATGATTGATTATTTTTTATTTGAGGAAGCAGAAAAAATAACGCTTGAAATAATTGATAACAATGAGATCGTAATATTAAAAGATCAACATGCAGGATCGCAAACCAAAAGAAAAGCAAACAAAGTAATACGAACCTATACAAACAACGACACCTTATACAAAATCGGTGATGTAAATATTCCGCATTACTGGATCCGGCCACAACAAATACTTTCACCTAAAGAGGGTCACCATCGTTTTATGTGGGATATGAAATACGAACCTTTAAATATTCCACCCTCCTATCCTATCAGTGCAAATTATATGAATACAGAACCAGATCAAACCTCGCCATGGGTAATGACGGGGAATTATACTGCTCGTCTTACCATTGATGGAAAAGTACATGAACAATCAATCATGATAAAAATGGATCCCAGAGTTAAAACATCTGTAAAAGGTTTACAACTACAACATGATTTATCTTACCAATGTTATCAAAGTAGAGAAGAATGCATCAAAATCCTTGATGATATAAAAATATACCGGGCAAAATTTGCAGGTAGCCAAAATACACCAACGTATAAAGAAATTAATTCTTTAGAAACAACTTTACAAGGTGCAAATGAGCCCAGCTTTAGCCGGTTAAATAGTTCTTTCACTTCTTTATTCAATAGCATACAGGATAGTGATACGCCACCAACAATCCAAATGATACATGCAGCTAAAGAATTACAGCAGCAATTTATTTTATTAAAGAAAAAATGGGAGGAAATAAAAAAACAATGAATCAGCGATTAGCTCATATTGCATTGGTAGTAGAAAATTATGATGCTGCAATACAATTTTATACTGAGAAATTAAATTTCGTTTTACTTGAAGATACAAAAATCAGTCCTGTAAAACGTTGGGTAATCGTTTCGCCTAACGGATCGGGTGAATGCAAATTG
>JANPEU010000361.1:0-4368 GCA_031423175.1 Bacteroidota bacterium | reverse complement strand
AAATATTACTTTACCATTAATTAAACTTGGCCCACTTGAAGTAAAAGTGATTGAAGCAGAAACGGATAAATTTCCAGTCAATCTTAATTCTGTTGCAACAGAATAAGAAGAAGCCTGAAATGCCATATCAAAATATCCACCTGTCATTGTAAGATTGCCAGTAACATTCATTAATAAGGTTCCCATTGCAGTACCACTACCATATTTATAATCAAAAAAAGTAGTGTTATTTGGACCGCTCATATTGAAATTACCTAATACGTTTATGGTCGCATTTGCATTTCCATCCGTTAGTATTAACCAAGATGATTCAGTAAGAGGGTTTGTAATATTTAGATTAACCCCTACATTTAATGTATAAGTGCCGCTGGTACACAATGTCAGCCCATTGTTTACTCTACCACTATTTCCAGTTGAAATGCCTGTTCTACTCACTGTAAAGGTTCCATTTATTGTAGTCAACGCTCCAGCTAGATTTATTGCAGCACTATGACTACAATTCCAGGTAAAATTTCCGAATGTTTGATTTAAATTTCCAGGAGCAGTTGAAGTAACTCCAGTTACATTACATGTTGAATTAATATTCCAGTTAGAAACAGGTATTGCAACGGCTTCAACATTGTGAGTATATAAAGATCCGCTATGGAAATTTATTATTGCATTTGTTCCGCCCTTTGTAAAAATACCATTTGTGAGTAAGTCATTACCATTCCTTTTAACTATTAATGTACCGTCAATATTTGCTTCTAACCCAACTGTATTTGCTGTTGTTAATGTTAATGAATATTGATTTGCTGGTCCTCCTTGTCTGAATCCTAGAAGTTGAAGTGTTGACCCAGCATCAACATCGATTGCATCAACGGTTGCGGAGGTTACAGTTATTATTCTGCTTCCTGAATTATTACATTCCAATGTTACATTCGTATTGTTGGTAATTCTAAGCTTCAGAATTGTAGTAGTTGGAATATCAGCAATTGTAAATGTGCCTCCTAAATTGATCAGTACATCATGTGCAGCAGTTGGAACGGCATTTAATGACCAACTCGAAGCAGTAGTCCAGTTGTTTCCACCTGACCCATCCCATGTATTCGTTTGCCCAAACGAATTTGAACAAAATAAAAGAATTCCACTAAGCAATACCAATCTCCTCACCTGCGTGTAAAAAAGTTTCATGTAATACAATTAAAGGGTTGTGTACGAATTAAGAAATGCCCTTCAAAGGATAATCAGATTTGGAGGAAATTCGATAAGGATATAAGGAGATAATTATGAGAGACACAAATTTATATTTTATAACTCATACTTTCAAGCACTACGTATATTTCCTATTGGGTAGCCTGTGCATAAAAAAAGAGGAGCCGTTAAGCTCCTCTGCTATAAGAATTCAAATTAATTTTTACTGCATAAGAAAATTATGCTGATACTTTACCTGGCCATCGGATACCTGGATATTATAGATGCCGGGTCTTTGTCCATCGGGTAACTGAATGCTCTGGCTTAATGCACCACCGGTATGTGTGTATTTTGTTTGATAAATCATTTGTGCATTGCTGTTAAATACTTTTACTGTGTAAATTCCTTTTGCAAGAATTGGTGTAGTAAAAGAAACCGCACCACCAATTACCGGGTTAGGATATACCTGTAAGGGTATGCCTTTACTATCGGATAATACTTTAATAATGCGGCTAAAAGTTGCTTTACCATCCAGCTCCACCATTGCAATACGATAATAAACTACGTTTGCAGTTGCGGCTGCATCACTATAAGTGTATGTAACGGGTATTGCTGAATTGCGGGCTTGTAAAGATGTGATGGCTGAAAAGTTTCTGCCATCAAAAGATTTTTCAACAGAATAATCTGCGAGGTTTGATTCTGTTTCTGCATTCCATTCCAATTGAACAGCTGATCCTATTTTAACTGCTTTAAAAGATTTTAATCTTACAGGTAAAACCGTATTCACTGTTACAATCACTCTACCTGCTGCACCAGCTTGTGAGTTTCCGTTATTACCTCTGCCACCACCACCACCACCGGGTGCTGTTCCTGTTGTTGCATCGGGTGTACCATCATCATCTGCACCATTGCCACCAGCTCCAGTTCCTGTACCACCAGCACCACCCGTACCGGGTGCACCAGCTACACCTGCTCCACCATTTCCACCAGCAGATCCGGGATTAGCAGATCCGCCGCCACCGCCGCCACCTCTTACACCTGTTGTAGTTGCTCCTGCTCCACCATTGCCACCGTTTTGCCTAATTGTTCCTGTGCTTGCAGCTGCTGTTCCACCTGCACCGCCAGTTGCAGTTGTAGTACTACCACCACCTATTGCAATTACGGTTGCAGCAAAACTGGAATTGCCACCTGCTGTAGCAATTGCACCACCACCACCAACGGTAACTGTATAACTTCCGGCAGTAAGAGTTAGCGTTGTACTTGCATAAGCACCACCACCACCACCGCCTTTTGCATTGCCGGAGTTAGTACCGCCACCGCCACCTGCTCCCCATGCCTCGAGGGTTACACTAGCAGAATAGCCTGCCGGAACTGTATAGGTACCGCTTACATTAAATGTTTGGCTTATTGGTTGGCTAATAGCCGCTATTGCACAAACAAAAAAGAGAAAGGAAAAACAAACGAATGAGAAGTAATTTTTTTTCATAACAAAGAATTGATTTTAAAAAATATTTTCCAGGAATACCGATTCTTATAAATAAGAATTTAATGATATGCCACGAAGTTAAGTTTAAATTTTATATAAAAAATTCATTCACACCTGCAGAATGAAAAATGTTAATAAAATAATCCGGTGTGGCTTTTACTTTCCTTTTTTAAATCGGCTGGTTTTCCGGCAAAAACTAAATTACCGCCGGCATCGCCTGCTTCGGGTCCAAGATCAATTACCCAATCGGCGCTGCGTATTACTTCCATATTATGTTCGATAACTAGTATGGAATGTCCCTGTTCGATCAATGCATTAAAAGAAGTGAGTAATTTTTTTATATCGTGAAAATGTAAACCCGTTGTTGGTTCATCGAATATGAAAAGAATTTTATCAGCCGAATTTCTTTTACCTAAAAAAGAAGCAAGCTTTACACGTTGTGCTTCGCCACCTGATAGGGTATCGGATGATTGTCCGAGTTTGATATAACCCAACCCGACATCGCTTAAAGGTTGAATAGCCCTGCTGATAGCAGGTTGGCTGTTGAAAAAATCAATAGCCTCATCTACACTCATCTCCAGCACATCAAAAATATTTTTATCATAATATTTTACTTCCAACACTTCTTCTTTAAATCTTTTTCCATTGCAACTTTCGCAAATCAAATGCACATCTGCCAGAAACTGCATCTCCACTACCTGTTCGCCTTCGCCATGGCAGGTATCACATCTTCCACCATCCACATTAAATGAAAAATGTTTTGGCAAAAAGCCACGCATTTTACTCAAAGGTTGTTTTGAATATAAATCCCGTATTTCATCATACGCTTTTATATACGTAACGGGGTTGCTTCTTGAAGATTTGCCTATGGGATTCTGGTCTATCATTTCTAATGATGCAATACCATCAATATCGCCGGTGATTGCTTTGTGAAAACCTACCTTATCGCCAAACTCACCTTTTATTTTTTGCAGGGCAGGATAGAGAATTTGTTTTACCAAAGTTGTTTTTCCACTTCCGCTTACACCACTTACCACACACAATACATTCAATGGAAATTCTACAGTTATGTTTTTAAGATTATGCTGCCTCGCTCCTTCTACTTTTATACTGCGGTTCCACTTCCGTACATTTTTTGGAGGTTCTATTTTTAGTACACCACTTAAATATTTTCCGGTAAGGCTCATGGGGTTTGAAATAATTTCATCATAATCACCTTCAGCCACTACTTCGCCACCCAAATGCGAAGCATACGGACCCATATCAATGATATGATCGGCTTCACGCATCATCATTTCATCATGCTCCACCACGACTACTGTATTTCCTAAATCACGCAGGTTTTTTAAAACACGGATTAAATTTTTTGTATCCCGGGAATGTAAACCAATGGAAGGTTCATCTAAAATATATAAAGAGTTAGTAAGATTGCTGCCCAAGCTCCGTGTAAGTTGTATGCGTTGACTTTCGCCACCGCTTAATGAATTTGCCAGGCGATTCAAGGTAAGATAACCTAACCCCACACTTAATAATGTGTCGAGGCGGTTATGAATTTCAATTAAAATTCTTTTTGCTACCTGCTGATCGTATTCGCTTAATTTATTTTGTAAATCATCAAACCATTTTTTTAAATCTTTTACAGGCAGTTCATTGAGTTCGCCAATATTGGTTTTATGAACATTTACATAGAGTGCTTCTTTTCGTAACCG